>JAGGXJ010000059.1 GCA_021163105.1 Syntrophobacterales bacterium | reverse complement strand
TTGCCGCTCCTTTCTCGAAGTTGCGGGAACAACTCGATTGTAGGAGTAGCACAGTGAGCACTCTTCAGGCAAAGCCGTCAGACTCTGACCACGCCCATAGGACGTGGATTTTTAGAACGAATTAAACTCCAACTAATCCCCAAATGCCTTAAATAGATTGAAAAAGCAGGCTGAGTAGTGTATATATCGCATAAGATGCATGGGGTTAAATATTATTGACTCTGTGCATTGTTATTTTATGGTAGGAAATTATCTTGACAGATACAAATCGGAGAGGGAGCTATGAATAAATCTCCTATAACAAGAGCGGGATTCGAAAGATTAAAAAAAGAGCTGGCCCGACTGAAAAAGGTTGAGGTGCCGGCAAATATAAGAGACATTGAGGAAGCCAGAGCCCATGGTGATATTTCGGAAAATGCCGAATACGCCGCGGCAAAAGAAAGGCAGTCATTTATCCAGGGAAAGATCCAGGAAATAGAAAATAACCTTGCCATGTCAAGTATTGTGGATCTGAAAAATCTGACTGATGAGATGGTCGTCTTTGGAACAACTGTTACGATAGAGGATACCATTACGGGAGAGGTGACTCGCTATCAGCTTGTAGGACCATTTGAATCCGACATGAGCAGGAATCAGATATCCGTTACTTCTCCTATAGGTAAGGCACTCCTCAGAAAAGAGGTGGGAGATGAGGTTAAGGCCAACACACCTGGAGGTATCAGAGAATTTGAAATTGTGGATATAGTCATAGCCTGAGATATCTATACACAAAACCCACTACTCGCAAAATAAACCTCTCAGGATTCAGAATTTAAAAACAAGGTTTCTTGAAAAATCTTTATCACCAATGAAAATCTTCAAAATTCCCAAAGGAAGCACAAGGCATTATCTGATTATTTCACTTTCCATGTGGTAGAAGTGGATGTATCTTTAATGATAATTCCCCTGGCAGACAAAAGATCTCTCAATTCATCGGCGCGGTCCCAGTCTCTGGATTCTCTTGCATTCTTTCTCTCATCAATCAACCGTTCTATTTCTCGCACATCCAGACCTGATTTTCCGATTTCTCTCTTTCTGTCCTTTTCGAAATATTCATCGGGATCTTCCAGTAACAGCCCCAGCACCTTGCCTACACTTTTCATATGTCTCTTTGCTTCACTAAGAACAAAAAGTGATTCTCCGGTTGGTACAAAATTCTTTGAAGTGTAACCGTTTATAATACGTACGCTGTCAAACATGTATCCTATTGCCCTGGCAGTATTGAAATCATCATCCATGGCCTCTTTGAATCTATCGGGAAGCATTTTCATTTTCTTGAACACCTCTTCGTCTTCTCCGGAGAGATCTTTTTCGGAAGTGTCGGAGAAATTAACCCCATCATCAAGCGCATCCTTTATGTTCTTCAGCGTCGTATAAAATCTCTCCATGCCAACTCTTGCCTCGGCGATGGAGGCATCAGAAAAATCTATGTAGCTTTTATAGTGATTCTGAAGGATAAAGAATCTTACCACTTCCGGGTGGTAGGCGGCCAACACCTCTTTTATGGTAAGAGTGTTCCCGAGAGATTTTGACATTTTTTCATCGTTTACCTTTATGAACCCATTATGTATCCAATAGTTTGCAAAGGGTTTCCCCGTTGCACCCTCCGATTGGGCTATCTCGTTCTCGTGGTGTGGGAATATCAGGTCTTCACCACCACCATGAATATCAAAAGTGTCTCCCAGAAACCTCTGGCTCATTGCGGAACATTCTATATGCCATCCCGGCCTGCCCCTGCCCCAGGGACTGTTCCACCAAGGCTCTCCCTCTTTGCTGGATTTCCACAGCACAAAATCAAAGGGGTTTTTCTTTTTTTTGTCCACATCAATCCTGGCGCCGGCCAGCATGTCGTCCAGCCCCCTGCCCGACAGTTTGCCGTATCCTTTAAACTTTTCCACTGAATAATACACATCGCCGTCGACAACGTAGGCAAAGCCCTTTTCTATAAGAGTGTCTATAAGGCGGATCATTCCCTTTATGTTCTCAGTCGCCTTGGGAGTTATCGTAGGTCTGGCCACTCCAAGGCGGTCCATGTCTTCATTATGTTCCTTTATATATCTCTCCGATATATCGTATATATCAGAACCCTCCGCATTTGCTTTCCCGATAATCTTGTCATCAACATCGGTGAAATTCTTTACATAGGTTACATCATAACCTGCATACTTCAGGTATCTGTAAATAATATCAAAAACCAATGCCGATCTGGCATGTCCGATATGACACACGTCATACGCAGTAATCCCACAGACATAGATGCCTGCTTTCCCTTCCTTGACAGGAATGAACTTCTCTTTTTTCTTTGTCAGGGTATTATAAAATCTTAGACTCATATACAACCTCTCAACATCTACTCAGGTAGATAGGCTGTAACCTGAAAACATTCAGATTACAAAAAATTAACAGCAGTCAGCCTAATTCCGACTCGTCGGGACAGCCTGACTGCGTGAGTAGTTACGCCGCTTAACTCATCGGGCAGTTAACTCTCCGGTACCTGCTCAAACCCCTTAAGGAAACAGTGATATATGATCCAGACCGGTGTCCTCCCGGAGTCCACACATGAGATTCATGTTCTGCACCGCCTGCCCGGCAGCGCCCTTTACCAGATTATCTATAGCCGACACAACAATTACCCTCTCAGTACGTCCGTCAACAGCGATTCCTATATCACAGTTGTTGGAACCCCTGACCGAAGAAATATTCGGCAAAATACCCAGTTTACATATTCTTACAAATTTCTCATCACTGTAGAATTTTTCATAGATATCAAATATCTCAGCCTCGGATATATCACTGTGAAGATTTGCATATATTGTATTGAGAATTCCTCTGCTTGCCGGCACAAGATGGGGGGTAAAGGAAACTTTTATGGCCGTATCCGCGATGCGCCCAAGCTCCTGCTCTATCTCCGGGGTGTGACGATGTGATGCTATCTTATATGCTCGGAATCCTTCATTCACTTCACAGAAAAGTGAACCGAGTTGCAGCTCACGCCCAGACCCGCTTGCACCCGATTTTGAATCCGCTATAATCGATGAAGTATCAATACACTTTTTACTTAACAGAGGCGCGAGTCCCAGGATAATCCCGGTAGGATAACAACCGGGATTGGCAACAAAATGCGATCCCTTAAGATCATCTCTATATAGCTCTGGAAGTCCATAGACAGCCCTGCGCACCAGATCGGGAGAGGTGTGCCCTGTATACCACTCCTCATATACCGATACATCTCTCAAACGAAAATCGGCGCTGAGGTCTATGACCTTTATGCCGGCTGCAACAAATTCCGGCGCTACTTTCATGGCTTCACCGTGCGGAAGCGCCAAGAATACAACCTCGCAGGAGGACATAAGATTTTCTGGAGACGAGTCCACAAATTTCAGGTCTGTAATGCCGGCAAATGCCGGATACACTTCAGAAATCGGAATACCCCTGAATTTCCTCGAAGTTAGGGCAACAACATCTGTACCGGGATGACAGATTAAAAGTCTTAAAAGTTCCTGACCGGTATAACCGCTCGCCCCGTATATACCCACCTTCAACATAAACCACCTCCAAATAAAAAGAGGGGGCCAATGGCCCCCTCTCCTCGAAACCCTTGAAAAAGTCTCGTCTCGCTGTTCTTATCTCTTAGAATACTGGAATCTTTTTCTGGCACCAGGCTGACCGTATTTCTTTCTCTCTTTTACACGGGCATCTCTTGTAAGAAAACCTGCCTTTTTTAGAACAGATTTTAATTCTTCATCATATCCCACAAGAGCTTTGGATATGCCATGCCTGATAGCACCCGCCTGACCGGAAACTCCCCCGCCGTTGACATTGATATAAAAATCAAACTTATCCTTTTTGTCGGTCATATCGAGAGGCTGCAGTATCAGTCTCTTTAATATATCACGTGTAAAATAATCATCAAAATTCCTTTTGTTGATTACAAAAACACCGTTTCCCTCTTTCATCCATACCCTCGCTATCGAGGATTTTCTCTTACCTGTCGCATAATAACTTTTTACTGACATGTTTCTCTCTCCTGATTTACACTTCCAGCAGCTTGACCATCTGGGCCTTATGTGGATGCCTGTCGCCCCTGTACACTTTAAGCTTCTTCAGCATCTGTCTCCCCAAACTGTTCTTCGGAAGCATCCCCTTGACAGCACCTGTCAAAAGATCTTCCGGTTTTTCCTCCAACAGCTTGCCCGCTGTCACCGATTTCAAGCCACCCGGATAACCGGTGTGATGGCAATAAATCTTGTCGGTAAGTTTTTTACCCGTAAGGGCAATCTTATCCGCGTTTACCACGACTATAAAGTCCCCTGTATCAATGTGGGGTGTATAGACTGGTTTATGTTTTCCTCTTAAACGTTTCGCAATTTCGGCGGCAAGCCTGCCCAGCGCTTTACCCTCCGCATCAACAAGGTACCAATCCCTTGCGACATCTTCCTTCCTGGCACTATATGTATTCATAAAAACCCACCTGTGTCTCTAAAAACTCAAAGAGAGCGAGGATATGTAATTAAGACGCATTTGTCAAGGAAAAATCCAAAAAATTTCTGATCTGCTAATCCGCCAACTCGCCCGCTAATCCACCAACTTTTCCAAGACCATAAAGGGAAAAAACAAGCATGAGCCTTTTGTCGTCAGGCGAATCGGAATAGCTAAGCTCTGCGCTCCAACATTGTTTATGATAATTCACGGCATAAGTAGCTTCAAGGGTTTTACTGCCGAGTTGATCTTTCCTCAAAATATACATCAGATCAAGAAATTCTGTTGCCTTCCCCTTAAAAGAAAGATTGATCTCCTCCACTGAATTTTGCGTATACCGGTATTCGGTGGTCAGAGAATCGCCACGTGGATTACTTATATCGAAGGCGGAATTTATCTTTTTCCACTCACCAGAATTAACATCGAACTGCGCGTCGGCATCAAGGGAGAAATACTGAAAAGGAGCAAATTCAAGTTCTGCATCTATATCACCGAACGGTCTCTCCTCCTTTGAAGATCCGTCAGGATTTCTTCTCGCTTCCCCGATATCGTAAGTCTGGCTCAGCTTCAGCTTGAAAAACTCCCTGTAGGTAACCTTTCCATCCACATCTTTCAGCCTGGCGATAAGGATGTTGGTGAGCGAACAGGTCAAATTGTTTGTTTCCTCTATCTCACTCAGAAAATCGGGGATGTCATCTTGATCTACATTGGGAATATAAGTGTATTCCAGTTCCGGTCTGATGCCATGGTGTATCTTGTCTACAACTTGCCCCCCCACATCAAATACCCTGTGCGCTTCGCTGGAAAGGGTCGCACCTATATTGTACATCTCACGGCTGCCATCTTTGTCGTCATTCCCCGCAGCAGTACCACTGTAGGAGCTTTCCCATTTTGTTTCTCTCAGTCCCAGAGAGGGTGTAAATTCCAGATAGTCACCAAGCCTCAGAGGCAGTGTAAATACCGGATGTGCGTCAAGGAAATGCCCCTTGTATCCTGTAGCCCTGTAATAATAAGCATAAGATGATTCCAGTTCAAAATCGAGGGGAGAATCAAGAACAGGCTGCTTCATGCCGGTAAATGTAATATGCGGATATCTTTGCAGTGTTTCGTCATTGGAACAGCTCTGGAAATTATCCGTATATTCCATAAGGGCGGTCGCGTTAAACAGGCTCCAGTTTTTGACAAGACGAACCGTTGAATTCAGAGAAGCGAGGGATCCATTGCCATTGAACGAAACTCCGCCGAATTTTTGTGTGTTGTTCCTCTCATAATTTTCCATATAATAATTATATGAATCGAAATCCCTGAAATACCACCTGTCCGACACCTTCTTTATGTCTGTCTTCAGGTAGAAACCGGATTTAAAAGTTGTCTCTTGATCCAGATAATATGACCACCGTTTATGATCTTCTTTCCAATCCCTGCGTAGAAAATCACCTTCTCCGGAATCTGATATCTCCATGCTGTCATTGAGATAATCACCATATAATGTGCCATACGAATCTTTAGCTGTAATATATCTGAGCTCCACCCCTTCCTGGAATCCTCTTTTGTCCATATATCGTTGATAAAAGGTTGTGTCGACGTTTTCTGAAACAGCCCAGTAAAACGGGATCCCGATATCCCATCCCAGTTTGTCGCATGAATAGGCGATGCGGGGAAACAGCAATCCTGTCTGTCTTGTAGTTTTAGCGGGAAATATAAGATAGGGCATGTAGAGAAGGGGAATACCTTTCGCCTGAAATGTCCCCTGTTTAACAGTTCCATATCCGTCGATGGTAACTTCCAGTTCCTTGCCGGTAAACATCCAGTCGGGATTCTCCCCATCGCATGTTGTTGCCTGCCCATCCTTCAGAAAATATGTCGCGCCTCCCCTTTTTTCAATTGTTTCCCCTCTGAGATAAAGGTGATTCCTGTCAAAAAATACCTTTCCACCGGATATGATTCCGGTCTCGTCGGCAATATTAAACCGCGCGCTTTCCCCTTCGAGTATATCTTTGCCGCTCTTAATAAATACATGCCCCTTGGCTGTTACATCATTGGTCACTCTGTTCAACATGACATCATCGGCCTTAATATAGCCGTCCTCAAAGGTAATAACAACTTTGCCACTGGCCCGGTATGTTTCGGTATCGCTCTCATATGTGAGACTATCCGCTTCCATATCCACTCGTTCCGGCAGATCCGGCACAGAGGCGAAAGAAAAGTCCCCGCGGAAAAACAAAGACATTAATATGAGAAACAGTATGCACCCTTTTTTCACGATACACTCCCCAGACAAGATTTCTATGAGGCCGTCCAAGAATAGCTTCGTCGCGAGGGCGAGCGAAAATTTCTCGGGCAAGGCGGCGAGGCCAAAAACACCGGAAGCGTAGCTGTGCCTACGGTGAGGAGGTTTTGGTCTTGCTAACACAACACGTGGAATTTGCAGCCACCCGCAGCAGAAGGGTATTCCCGGACGGCCTCATATTACAAACAGGTTGTATTTACTATCACAAAAGCCCGTTTTTCGGAAGATCAAAACTCAGATGCTCTTTTATCTCTCCCACAAGATACAGTGATCCGGTAACACATATAAGGTCGTCCACGCCGGCCAGAAAGCGGGCCCTGGCAAGGGCCTCTGCCGAATCGGCTATAGCCTCAACATGGTCATGATACGGTGAAGTAACCGATAATAAATTCTCTGTACACGCGGCTCTTTCTTCTCTCGGCCTTGTGAGTATAATTCTGTCCGCCAGAGGCATTAACCTTTTCAGCATCCCCCCGTAATCCTTGTCACGAAGCACGCCGAACACCACTATTAATCTCTTGTAAGAAAAATCTGCCGACAGAGAATTACACAGGGATGAAATGCCTGCCGGATTATGGGCGCCATCTACAACAATCACGGGGTTACGGGAAATAAGTTCCAGCCTTCCCTCCCACTTAACATCCCTCAGCCCTCCGATCACGGAGTTGTCATTGATGTCCATACCTTTTGCTGTTAGAATGTCAACAACCGCAAGGGCCAAAACGGCATTTGCAATCTGGTGTTCACCAGTGAGAACATTTCTGAGGCCTCCATAGCTTTTATTAATTCCATAGTAGGAAAAATTTCCCTTTTCAAACCTCCTAACCCTTATATCCCTGCCTGTTCTATAGAATGCGGATCCTCTCTGACTACAAATTTTTTCAAGTGTATCAATAACTTTGCGTCCTTTTGCAGCCGTTACGCATATTCCGTTCTTTTTTATGATTCCACCCTTTTCACGGGCAATCGACTCCAGATCATTACCCAGATATTTCTGATGTTCCAGGGAAATATTGGTTATTACGGATACCTCCGGGGATATTAGATTTGTAGCATCAAGCCTCCCTCCCATGCCCACTTCAACAACCGCGATATCCACCTCGCACCGGGAGAAATACAGGAATGCCATGGCAGTGGTAAACTCAAAATAGGTAACGTCTTCTCTGGTCTCTTTCCTTACTTTATCTACAAGGGCGCAAAGCGCAGCTTCCGAAACCATACACCCATTTACTCTTATCCGTTCCCTGAAATCGCACATGTGCGGAGAAGTATAGAGCCCAACCTTCATACCCTCCTTTATTAATATAGAAGAAAGAATCGCCGCCGTGGACCCCTTGCCGTTGGTCCCGCCTATCAGGACCGTTTTATATCCATTCTGGGGACTGCCAAGACGGGCGAGAAGCCTGGAGATGGGTCCAATACCCGGATTTATTCCCCTTTGTTTTAACCCTTCCAGGTACGAGAGAGGATTCTGCATACACGCACTCCAAAAAAAGGGCCATGGGATCTATATTGCAACCCATGGCCCTTAAATCTTTCTATCACCTATCGCACAGATCATCGTCAGGGACAATCCATGTCTGACCGAAGAAAAAGAGTTAACAGCATTACTCAGGAACGATCCTGAACATCTCATCCCCGGGGCGAACACGGCCAGAAACCTTAATGCCTATATAATCGCCTGCTGTTGCCTTTTCTATCTGTTTATTGTCGACTTCCATTGAACTAATCTTGTCTTCGAAATCCGTGGTATGTCCGACAAATTTAACCGTATCACCTGCCATCAATTCTCCCGATGTAATCTTGACAGCTGCAACACTGGGCTTCGCAAAGAACTTCATTACCTCACCAACTCTTTCTTCTCCCATAACCCACAGCCTCCTTGTCGTCGTTCAAAACTACATGAAAAAACCTCTACAAAGAATAACAAGTTTGATTATAACCCATCTCCTGGAAAAATCAAGAAATAAAAAAAGGGCAGGATTCCCTGCCCCTCGAAAACTAACTTACACCACCACTACTTGGCAGTTTTCTTCTTTTTTATGCTTTTCTTTTTCTTTTCAGCCGGCATCAATTCTATCATGGAAAGAAGGGCATCATCACCTTCTCTGTTACCTACTTTAACTACTCTTGTATACCCGCCAGCCCTCTCCGTGTAACGGGATGATAACTCCTCAAACACTTTCCCCGTAACCCGGCTGTTTCTTATAAAAGACAGTGCCTGTCTTCTCGCATGAAGAGTCCCCCTTTTACCCAGGGTTATCATCTTGTCGGCAACGCCTCTCAATTCCTTGGCCTTAGCATCGGTTGTGATGATCTTCTCATGTTCCAGAAGAGAGGTCACCAGATTCCTCATCATAGCCCTTCTGTGACTTGATGTTCTGCCAAGTCTCCTTCCGGCTTTCCTGTGGCGCATTATATATTACCCCTCTAAATATTATTCTTCTCTGTCCCCATCATCCTCTCCGGGAAGATGAAAGTCCACTTTACTGCCGAGGCTGAGCCCCATCTCAACAAGCATATCCTTGATCTCGTTTAAAGACTTCTTTCCAAAGTTCTTCGTCTTGAGCATCTCCATTTCTGTCTTCTGCACAAGCTCTCCTATATATTGGATACCCGCATTCTTCAGGCAATTAGCCGATCTCACTGAAAGCTCGAGATCTTCGACACTCTTAAACAGGTTCTCATTGACCTGGTCTTCTTCTACAGGTTCTTTCGGTTCTTCCACTTTTTCCTGCTCATCAAAATTGATAAACACATTCACCTGTTCCTTTAAGACCTTGGCTGCATAGGCAACGGCGTCCTCAGGCAGGATACTGCCATCCGTCCAGATTTCAAAAACCAGCTTATCGTAATCGGTTATCTGACCAACTCGCGCGTTGGAAACCGTATATGCGACCTTATTAATGGGGGAAAATATGCCGTCAATATTGATTGTCCCCTCAGGCTGCCATGCTTCTGTCTCTCGTTTGGCAGGGACATACCCTTTCCCGATATCCGCTACCAGTTCGGCCTTGAATACCGCTTTATCAGAAAGAGTCGCTATGTGGTGATCTGGATTGAGGATTTCGACGGTTTCATCTGTGACAATATCTCCCGCTTTAACGGCACCCTCACGTGAGACATTTATATGAAGTGTTCTGGGACCATCTTCATGTAATTTCAGCCGGACCCCCTTCATATTTAAGATGATGTCCGTAACATCCTCTTTGACACCGGAAATAGTAGAAAATTCATGAAGGACTCCGTCAAATTTCACAGAGGTAATAGCTGCACCATAAATGGAAGAGAGAAGTACTCTCCTCAGGGCATTACCCAGTGTGATACCAAACCCCTTTTCCAGGGGCTGGCATGTAAATTCACCATAAAACGATGTATGGGTTTTATCATCAACTTCTATTCGCTTTGGCTTTATAAGGCTGCGCCAGTTTCTCTCCATATTGTTAGTCCCTCATATAAAACTTTTTACTTAGAGTAAAACTCTACCACCAGCTGTTCCTGGATAGGCATAGTCAGCTCTTCCCGGGTAGGTAGTGCTTTTATAACACCGGCAAAATTATCTTTGTCCAGATCCAGCCACTCAGGCACACCTCGCCTGGCAACGGTTTCTACCGCATCAAGTATAGTGATAACCTTCCTGCTTTTTTCCTTAACCTGTATTTTGTCACCAATTTTAACCAGATATGAAGGTATATTCACCTTTTTATCGTTCACCAGGAAATGATTGTGCTTTACAAGCTGTCTCGCCTCGCTTCTGGAACTCGCAAAACCAAGCCTGTACACCATATTGTCCAGTCTTCTCTCCAGCAGGAGCAGCAGATTTGTACCTGTTACACCCTTTTGCCTCTCAGCTTTTTCAAAATAACCTTTGAATGATTTTTCCAAAAGGCCGAAGGATCTCTTTAACTTTTGCTTTTCCCTCAACTGGGTACCGTAATCTGATGCCTTTCGCCTGAACTTAACCTGTCCATGTTCTCCGGGCACATAACTCCTTCGTTCAAAGGAACACTTGTCGCCATAGCACCTGTCTCCCTTAAGAAACAGTTTCATGCCTTCTGTCCGGCATAATCTGCATAAAGATCCTCTATATCTTGCCAAAATATTCCTCCACTAATATATAATCAACCAGAATAACTCATCATTACGGAGAGACTAAACTCTCCTTCTCTTAGGCGGACGACAACCGTTATGGGGAATCGGCGTCACATCCTTGATAAGACTTATATTCAAACCCGCTGTCTGCAACGCCCTGAGCGCCGACTCTCTTCCCGACCCGGGTCCTTTCAAATACACCTGCACGCTTCTCAGCCCGTGCACCGTTGCTTTTTTAACGGCGTCCGTAGCCGTTAACTGAGCGGCGAAGGGAGTGCTTTTTCTGGAACCTTTGAACCCCTGCCCGCCACCGGAAGACCAGGCAATAACATTGCCCCTCAAATCCGTAATGGTAACTATGGTATTATTAAAAGTTGATTGAATATGAGCAATCCCTTCAGAGATATTCTTTTTTTCTTTTTTCTTTACACTTCGCTTTTTTGGTCGAGCCATCTCTCCTCCAGACATAAAACCTGCCTAACGACAGATCTTATATTATTTCTTTCTCTTTCCTCCCACAGATCTTTTCGGGCCTTTTCTCGTTCTTGCATTGGTAGATGTTCTCTGGCCCCTCACAGGAAGTCCCTTCCTGTGTCTCAAGCCCCTGTATGTCCCTATATCCATAAGGCGTTTTATAGACATGGCAATATCTCTCTTGAGGTCTCCCTCAATTTTATAATCCTTATCTATAATGTCCCTTATGGCAGTGACCTGCTCGTCGAGCAGATTATCTGTCTTTGTATCAAGATCAATCCCGGCTTCTTCAAGAATCTTCCTGGATCTGGATTTCCCGACACCGTATATATACGTCAGGGCTATTTCCATTCTCTTGTTCTTAGGTAAATCGACTCCTGCGATTCTTGCCACCTTGCAACCTCCCGCTGTTTATCCCTGGCGCTGTTTATGTTTAGGATTTTCACATATGACCCTTACAACACCACGTCTCTTTATAATCTTACACTTATCGCACATCTTCTTAACAGACGCTCTCACCTTCACTGCTCTCACACTCCATTTCCGTCTTATTTCGACCGATATGTAATCCTGCCCCGGGTCAGGTCATAGGGTGATAATTCTATCGTGACCTTGTCTCCCGGCAATATCTTGATAAAATGCATCCTCATCTTGCCTGATATATGGGCCAGAACACGGTGACCATTTTCGAGCTCAACACGAAACATCGCGTTCGGCAATGGTTCCAGCACAGTACCTTCAACAATTATAGCTTCTTCTTTAGCCATTTGATTATTACTCCGCCGGCATCCTGCTTATGCCCTGTTACTTAATATCACAATCCTGTCTCCAGATCCCCCTGTACAGAGATTCTTCTGTTGCCTTTATCAGCCTGGCTGACTGACACGGAAATCCTGCTCACAGCAACGGCTAAACCGGTCAACATCTCCGCTACAACAGCGTTGTTTTCTCCCATTTTTCTAATCTCTTCGGGAGATTTCAGGATGATCATCCGGGTTATTGCCTCACAAGAGAAATATCCATCAACGCCTTCTACCCATTTTGCCCTTTTTCATAAATCCTTCGTACTGCCTGGTAAGCATGTGGGTTTCTATCTGGCCGGCGGTGTCAAGAGCAACCCCTACAACTATAAGGAGCGCCGTACCTCCAAAATAAAAAGGAACATTAAACTTACTTATAAGGACGCTCGGAAGGACACAAACAGCGGACACATATATGGCACCACTGAAGGTAAGTTTCGTCAGGACACTGTCTATATACTCGGCAGTTTTTTTACCTGGTCGTATACCCGGCACATAGCCGCCATTTTTTTTCATATTGTCGGCAACATCCACCGGATTGAATGTAACGGCTGTATAAAAATAGCAGAAGAATATTATAAGCGTGACGTAAAACAACTCGTACACCAATCGGCCGGGCATCAGAAAACCCGCCATTATTTTCATCCATGGATGAGGGATAAAATTGGCAATAGTAGCGGGAAACATGATAATGGATGAGGCAAAAATGGGTGGAATAACACCCGCTGTATTAACCTTCAGAGGCAGATGGGTTGTCTGTCCACCATACATCTTTCTCCCGACAACTCTCTTCGCGTACTGCACAGGAATCCTCCTCTGCGCACTTTCGACAAATACGATCACACCGACAACAGCAACCATCATTATTACAAGAAGCACAATAAAGAATATCCCCATCTCACCCGTAGATAACAGGCGGAAGGTATTTGCAACACCAGCAGGCCCTCTACATACTATACCGGCAAAGATAATCAGGGATATTCCGTTGCCTATTCCCTTCTCCGTAATCGTTTCCCCCAGCCACATGATAAACGACGTACCTGCCGTCAGTGTAATAACCGTCATCAGGCGAAAAGCCCACCCTGGCGCTATAACAACCGATAAACCTGAAGGACCAGCCATATTTTCCAGACCGACGGCTATCCCGAACCCCTGTATGATACTTAAAAGAACCGTGCCATATCTTGTATACTGGGTTATCTTTCTTCTGCCCGCCTCTCCCTCTTTAGATAATTTCTCAAGGTGAGGAACGGCAACGGTGAGCAGCTGGAGGATAATGGATGCACTGATATAGGGCATAATTCCCAGGGCAAACACGGAAAGCCTGCTCAGCGCGCCTCCCGCAAACATGTCAAAGAGCCCTAAAAGGGAGTTTTGCGCCTGCGCAAAAAAGGCGGCAAGGGCCTGCGTATCTATACCTGGCGTGGGCACATGCGCACCTATCCTGTAAACGGCAAGGAGAAAGAAAGTAAACAATATCTTTTTCTGCAGCTCCGGGATCTTTGTTATGTTCTTAAAGCCACCTATCATCAAACAACCTCTATCGTACCGCCTGAAGCCTCTATCTTTTCCCTTGCACCGCAGCTTATACTACTGACTCTCAATGTTAACGGATAGTCTATACTCCCATTGCCAAGCACTTTAATTCCATCGCCACTGCTTTTAACAATGCCGCTCGTTACCAGGGCATCCGCGTCGACAACCGAATCCTTCGGGAATGTACTTAACTGTCCGATATTAACTATAACAATATCTTTTCGGAATCTGTTGTAAAACCCTCTTTTCGGCAATCTTCTTGTAAGGGGCATCTGCCCACCCTCGAATCCGGGTCTGACACCTCCACCCGAACGGGCGTTCTGGCCCTTGGAGCCCCTGCAGGATGTTCCGCCGTGACCTGAACCATCACCACGTCCCACTCTTTTTCTCGTCTTAGTGGACCCTTCTGCAGGCCTCAATTCGTTCAGCTTCATATATCCATCTCACATTCTTCCGCGGAAACCAGATGCGAAACCTTGTTGATCATGCCCCTGGTTTCCGGGGTATCCTTCAGATAAACTGTTTTATTCAACTTCTCAAGTCCCATCCCACGGAGTACTTTTCTCTGTTTCTCAGGTCTTCCTATGAAACTCTTGACAAGTTTGATCTTAAGTTGTTTCAAAGCCCATACCTCAACATAACATCTTCTTAGATTTCAGCGATATCTTTTCCCCGCAGTGCGGCTATCTCCGCAGGATTTCTCAAGCTCCTAAGCCCATCCATCGTTGCCTTAACAAGATTATGGGGATTGTGCGAACCTAAACATTTGGTTAATATATTCTGAACTCCCGCTACCTCAAGGATAGCCCTGACAGCACCACCGGCTATAAGGCCCGTACCTTTGGAAGCAGGCTTTAAGAGAACTCTCCCCGCCCCGTAATGCCCTATCACCTCATGGGGTATGGTTCCGTCCGCAATGGATACTTGAACGATGCTTTTTTTGGCCATCTCCATACCCTTCCTGATAGCCTCAGGAACCTCATGGGCCTTTCCCAGTCCCACGCCTACAGAACCGTTCCCGTCACCGACCGCCACCACGGCACTGAATCTAAATCTTCTGCCGCCTTTTACCACTTTGGCAGTCCTTTTGATCTTTATTACCTTGTCAAGCAGTTCGCTTTCTTCCATATCTTCCTTATCCAGATCCAAAAATTTATAATTTTACGCCCATTTCCCTTACACCTTCAGCAAGAGACTTCACCCTTCCATGATAAAGGAAACTGCCTCTGTCAAAAACGGCCTCTTTTATGTTTTTTGACAACAAGTCCTTCGCCAACAGCTTTCCAACTTCCCTGGCTGTTTCAGTCTTTTTGAGACCTTCCGGATTCCCTTTAAGCTCTTTATTCAGCGCCGAAGCCTGAGCCAGTGTTTCCCCTGTATCATCGGCGATCGCCTGAACATATATATATCTGGAACTACGAAAGACTGAAAGGCGCGGCCGCACTTGCGTACCATATATCTTGCTTCTAACCCTTCTTTTGCGCCTCTCTCTTATCTTTTCCAATTTTCTTGTCGATGCCACAGCAACTCCCCTGCAATAGTTTTAAAAATCTCGCAAAAACCCTCATAAATCAACAAAACAACTCATGTCCCGGCAGATTTCCCTACTTTCTTCCTGACATACTCGCCTTTATATCTGATCCCTTTACCCTTATAAGGCTCGGGTTTCTTCAGATCCCTTATCTCTGACGCAACCCTGCCGATAAGCTCTTTATCTATACCGGAAACCACCACGTTAACCTGCTTGTCAACCTTCACGGTTATTCCTTCCAGTATCTTATATTTCACCGGGTCAGAGTAACCAATGAGCAAAACAAGAGTGTCACCCTTTACCTCTCCACGGTACCCGACACCGACTATCTCCAGAGACTTCTCAAACCCCTTGCTCACACCCGTTACCATATTGGCAATCAGCGTTCTTACAAGACCATGCAACGATCTTTCCCTTCTATCACCAGACCCTGTATTTACAAGAATCGCATTTTCCTCTAAAATGACTTCAACTCCCTCAGGAATTTCCCTGGAAAGAGTCCCCTTGGGGCCTTCTACTGTTATTAAAGAACCGTCTCTCCTGATTTTTACACCATCAGGAATCTCTATCGGTTTCTTGCCAATTCTCGACATGAATAAATCTCCCGCCTCATCTTATCAGCCAACTCTTTTTACCACACATTACAGAGAACTTCACCGCCCACGTTCAACGCCCGCGCTTGCTTATCAGTCATGATCCCCCTGGAAGTTGAAAGAATAGCCACTCCATATCCGTTTAAGACCCTGGGAATATCCTGGCTGCCGGAATATACCCTCTTGCCCGGTTTACTCACCCTCTGTATATCCGTTATCACGCTATCCTTTGCGCCCGAATATCTTAGATGTATCCTCAACATACCATATGGCTTCTTATCGCCTTTTCTGACATCAAACCCGTTTATATATCCCGCGTCTTTTAACACTTTCGCAAGGTTCAAATTGACTCTTGACAGCAACACATCCACATTTTTAAATTTCATGCGATTCGCGTTTCTGATTCTTGTCAGCATATCGGCAACGGGATCGGTCATCCCCATCTTGATTCTCCTTTACCAGCTTGATTTTATAACACCCGGGATTTCTCCGTTAAGTGAACGTTTTCTCAAACATATCCTGCACATATCAAATTTTCTATAATAAGCGCGCGGTCTTCCGCACAACGGACAACGACTATACTCCCTGACGGGAAATTTCTTTTTAGCCTTGGCTTTTGCTATCAAGGATTTTTTTGCCACACCCATTCTCCCCTAATTACGAAATGGAACACCCATTAATTTCAAGAGCTGCCTTGCCTCGTCGTCTGTTTCAGCCGTCGTGACAATAGTTATATTCAACCCCTTAACCTTTTCGATCTTATCATAATCGATCTCGGGGAAAATATAATGTTCATTAATCCCCATAGAAAAATTTCCCCTGCCATCGAATGATTTCGGAGAAATCCCTCTGAAGTCTCTGATCCTGGGGACGGCAACATTGACAAGCCTGTCAAAAAATTCGTACATTTTCTCTTGTCTCAAGGTCACCATACATCCTATTGGCATACCTTTACGCAGTTTAAAAGTGGCGATCGATTTGCGCGCTTTGGTAACAACAGGCATCTGGCCCGCAATCATGGCAAGCTCGGAAACGGCATTATCAAGTATCTTGATATTCTGTATCGCCTCACCCAAGCCCATATTAATCACAATCTTTTCAAGCCTGGGAACCTGCATAGGGTTTTTATATCCAAGATCCTTGATCAGTGAGGGCATTGCCTCTTCTTTATAATATTTCTTTAATCTGGCCATCCGTCATCCACACTCGTTAATCCTACATTATTTCTAGTTATTAGATTTAAATATCAGTTCATCTATTTCACGAAACCGGGCTGCGGCTTCTTGCCATTCGGCACTCCCCCGCGAGTTGTCTACATGACTTCCTTTTTCTTCTCCCTTTGCATCTCTTGCAAGGATCCGCTCTACCATTTTCTGGCGTTCGGCCAAAAGCTCTTCTTTGCTCATAGTTTCTATTGCTTTCTCACTCATTTTTTCCTCCTGTCTTTCCCTCTTTGAAACTCAGATTTACCTTTTCTTGATCCTTAGCTCTTTTAATTCCGATCAGTCAGGCACCCAATTTCTATCCCTTTATTCATCCAGCAACTCTTCGCACTTTTTACAGACACGCACCTTCTTGCCATCCTCAAGTACCTTGCGTCCTATTCTTATGCCTGCATCACACTTGTTACACACAAGCATGACATTGGATATATGGAGTGGGGCTTCTTTTTCCAATATTCCGCCCTTACCTGTTGCGTCGGGCCTCTGGTGTTTTTTTATCAGATTAATCTTCTCTATTACAATACGGTTTTTGTCTTTGATCACAGTGAGTACTTTACCGGTTTTTCCCTTTTCCCTGCCGGCTATTACCTTTACTGTATCATTTTTCTTTATATGCATTCGCTGCATCTCCAATATCACAAAATCCTTGCAGAAGGTCTCCCCTTAAGGAGATATCCCCTAAAGTTCACTTGAATTTTATTCAACAATTAACAGGTTGCGAAATCCATCTGAGATAGATTCCAATCTCTTATATCACTTCCGGGGCAAGAGAAACTATCTTCATAAACTGTTTTGCCCGAAGTTCCCTGGCAACCGGCCCGAATATCCTTGTGCCAAGCGGCTCAAACTGATCATTTATCAGGACAGCAGAGTTCTCGTCAAACTTGAGATACGAACCGTCGCTCCGGCCGATTTCTTTCCTCGTTCTCACGATAACAGCTTTCAGCACGTCTCCCTTCTTCACCTTCGAGTTGGGAATAGCTTCCTTTACAGAAACCACGATGACATCTCCAACGCTTGCGTATCTCCTTTTCGAACCACCAAGAACCTTTATACAACAGACCTTTTTAGCTCCAGAATTATCCGCTACCCTTAAAAAGGTTTGCATCTGTATCATAACAAAAACCCCGCCGCTACAATTCTATTATTTCGCCTTCTCCAGTATCTCACACACCCTCCACCTCTTCTCTTTGCTGAAAGGGCGCGACTCAACAATTAATACTTTATCTCCCATACCACATCTGTTTTCCCTGTCATGGGCCTTGTATTTTACGTGTCTTTTGATATATTTATGAAATCTGGGATGTTTGACCAGCCGTTCCGTCAGGACGACGACCGTCTTGTCCATTTTGTCACTTACCACCATCCCCTGTATGCTTCTCTTGTTGCCACTGTTGTTCATATTACCTCGGGTCTCCCTTTTCCTTGAGAACAGTTTTCACGCGAGCTACATCCCTCTTTACACTTTTTATTACAGAGGGAGACTCCAACTGCCCGGTTGCAAACCTGACGCGAAGTCTGAAAAGCTCTTCAATGAAACTCTTCTCCTTTTCCTTTAACTCATCAACGCTGAGATCCCTAACTTCTTTAATTCTCATCAAATATCTCCCTGGAAAGAAATCTGGTCGCAACAGGAAGTTTGTGCGATGCCAACCTCAATGCCTCGCGAGCAACATCTTCCGTAATTCCCTCCATTTCATAGAGAACCATGCCCTTTTTGACTATGGCAACCCATTCTTCAGGAGATCCCTTCCCTTTTCCCATGCGGGTTTCCGCCGGTTTTTTTGTTACCGACTTATGGGGAAAGATCCGTATCCATATCTTGCCTCCACGCCTGACATGACGAGTTATCGCAATACGAGCCGACTCAATCTGCCGTGCCGTGATCCGGCCATTTCCCATTGCCTGAAGTCCATATTCACCGAAGTCCACTTTGATGCCCTTGTGAGCACGGCCTTTTATGCGGCCTTTCTGAAGCTTTCTATATTTTACTCTCTTTGGTGCTAACATAATAATCCTATCCCTGGGGGCTCAAGCTGTTTTTCTTGTCCGGTAAAATTTCGCCATTAAATATCAAAACCTTGACGCCTATGATCCCATAGGTTGTACGGGCCTCGGCAAAACCGTAATCAATATCCGCCCGCAATGTATGGAGTGGAACTCTGCCTTCTCTATACCATTCTTTTCTGGCCATTTCCGCGCCTCCCAATCTCCCTGCACAGGCAACCCTGATACCCTTGACGCCAAACTTCATGGCCGTGGTAACACCCCTCTTCATGGCCCGCCTGAAGCTTACCCGTCTTACAAGTTGTAATGCGATATTTTCGGCTACAAGCTGAGCATCTGTCTCCGGCTTGCGCACCTCCAGTATATTTATGATGATATCCCCCGTCATGACTCCTTCGATGTCTTTTTTTACCTTCTCTATTTCCGTCCCTTTTCTCCCGATGATAATGCCGGGACGCGCCGTATAAATGTTAATCTTGGCTTTGTCGGAAGCTCTTTCAATTTCTATCCTGGAGATCCCTGCGTGGAAAAACTTGTCTTTTATATGTTTTCTGACCCGTATATCTTCATGAAGCAACTCACTGTAGTTGCGCTGCGCGAACCACTTTGAGCTCCAAGTCTTATTAATGCCAAGCCTGAACCCGATGGGATTTACTTTTTGTCCCAAACCTTTACCTCCTTACAGATTACCCTTCGCCAAGTACCACTGTTATGTGGCTTGTTCTTTTCTTTATGGGGGTTGCTCTTCCCTGTGCCCTTGCCCTCCATCTTTTCAGCGTAGGGCCCTGATCCACAAATATTTCTTTTACATAAAGTACATTTTCATCCATATTGGGATTCTGTACTGCATTAGCCATCGCGGATTTCAAAACCTTTTGCACAATGCTCGCGGCCTTTTTATGTGTAAACCCGAGCATCGTATCCGCTTCCCCGGCCTTCTTCCCTCTTATCAGATCAACCACCAACCTTGCTTTCTGCGGTGATATCCGAACATATTTAGCAACGGCTTTAGTTTCCATCTATCACAAAACCCCACATGCTGATCCGGTCTATCTTGTTTTCAGCCTTGTTTTTCTGTCTCCCGCATGACTGTAAAAGGTTCTCGTTGGCGCAAATTCACCCAGTTTATGCCCAACCATTTCTTCAGTCATATATACAGGGATGAATTTCTTCCCATTATGTATCGCGAATGTATGGCCTACAAGCTCGGGAGCAACCATAGAACGACGGGACCATGTTTTTATCACTGCCCTGCTCCCTGCAGCCTCGGCCGACCGCACCTTCTTAAGAAGCTTTTCACTAATATAAGGACCTTTTTTTATTGAACGCGACACACTCTACCCTCTTTTCTTCACGATATATTTATCAGAATTCCTGTTCTTTCTCGTCTTGTAACCCTTGGTGGGAACTCCCCACGGGGTGCAGGGGTGCCTGCCGCCGGACGACTTGCCCTCACCGCCGCCCATTGGATGGTCAACAGGGTTCATAACCACTCCTCGAACCTTGGGCCTCCTGCCCATCCATCTTGTCCGGCCCGCCTTTCCAATACTCAAATTCTCGTGCTCAACGTTACCGATCTGGCCTATTGTGGCTTTGCACCCCATCAGAATTTTTCGGACTTCCCCCGAAGGTAATCGAACCTGGGCATAAGACCCCTCTTTTGCCATAAGCTGTCCATAGGAACCGGCACTGCGAATCAATTGCCCGCCTTTACCTATTTTAAGCTCAAGATTATGGATCAAAGAACCCAGGGGTATATTTCTCAGAGGAATAGTGTTCCCTGTTTTTATATCCTCTTTCTCGCCACTGATAACAGTATCTCCTACTTCAATACCCAGCGGAGCAAGTATATATCTTTTTTCTCCATCCACGTAATGAAGAAGTGCTATCCTTGAGGATCTATTCGGGTCATACTCAATTGCTGCCACTTTGGCGGGAATATTCATCTTATCGCGTTTGAAGTCTATAACCCTGAATTTTCTTTTATGCCCGCCGCCGATATGCCTGCTTGTCATCCGCCCCAGATTGTTCCGCCCGCCGGTCTTCTTCATCGGTTTTACAAGACTCTTTTCAGGTTCAGATTTTGTTATTTCCTCAAAGGTGAACCCGGTCTGAAATCTTCTGCCCGGCGATGTTGGTTTATATGTTTTCAGTGCCATATCTTTCGCAAAACTCCTTTTTCCTATACTCCCTCATAAACCTCAATCAAACCTCCGGGGGCGAGAGTAATCACAGCCTTTTTCCAGTTACGCCTTCTACCTGCAATTCTCCCATGTCTTTTCTTTTTGCCGGTCATATTCATGGTGTGGACATTCACAACACGAACCTTGAATATTTTTTCCACAGCATTGCGTATTTCTATCTTGGTCGCCCTTCGATCCACCTCAAAAAGATGTTTATTTTCTTCATCTCTGGCAATGGTGCTTTTCTCTGTAACAAGCGGCCTTCTTATGACGGAATATATATCCATTATGACAACAACGCCCCTTCTATCTTTTTTATAGAGGGTTCCAGGAGAACAAGATTGTCATACTTGAGCAGATCATACACATTGATACCCTCTGATCGCATCATCTTCACATCTTTGATATTTCTAGAAGATTTTTCCAAGATGGCGTTCCTCTCATCCAGCACAAAGAGGGCATTGCCAAGCTCAAGCCTGTCAAGAATCTCCTGAAACTTCTTAGTCTTTATTTGATCCATGGGAAAGTCCCTGAGAATTATCACCTTGTCCTCTTGAACCTTCATGCTCAGAGCGGATCTTAACGCGGCTTTCCTTACCTTTTTCGGAACTTTGTAAGAATAATCTCTGGGCTTGGGACCAAACACAATCCCGCCACCTCTCCACAGGGGAGATCGGTTCGTGCCGGCCCTTGCTCTCCCTGTCCCCTTCTGGCGCCACGGCTTCCTGCCGCCACCACGCACATCGCTTCTGCACTTTGTGGAAGCACTGCCCTGCCTTCTGCACGCAAGCTGCATCTTGACAACTTCATAAAGTATATGCTCATTAACTTCGGCGCCAAAGACACGATCACTGAGCTCCAACTCGGCTATTTTAGTTTTCTCTATATCGTATACATTTAAAACCGGCATTTTTACCACTCAATATCCTTATATTTTAATAGCGTCCTTAATGAGAACGATGCCATTCTTGCTGCTGGCAACGGAACCTTTCACCAGAATAAGGTTTTCCTCCGGCTTTATACCTACCACCATCAGATTCTGCACGGTCTGTCTGCGATTACCCATATGTCCGGGCATTCTTTTACCCTTAAAAACCCGGGACGGCCATGCGCTGGCCCCTACAGATCCCGGTGCCCTGTGAAACATTGAGCCATGACCGGAAGGCCCGCCACGAAATCCGTATCTCTTTACTACACCGGCAAACCCCTTCCCTCTGGTCGTTCCAACTACATCTATATAGTCACCCACCTTAAAAATATCTGCTTTCAGCTCCGAGCCCACCTCATAATCATTGGAGGATTCCAGCTTAAACTCCTTGAGAATTCTGAAATATCCCTTGTCGGCTTTTTTGAAATGCCCCTTGAGGGGTTTATTGACCCTCTTTTCCCTTGCCCGGTCAAACCCGAGTTGCAGGGCATCATACCCGTCCACTTCACCAGTTTTCTTCTGTACGACAACACAGGGTCCAGCCTCAATAACAGTCACCGGAATAACGGACCCGTCATCCCAGAATATTTGTGTCATCCCCAACTTTTTGCCTATCAGTCCCTTTTCCATGACATCTACGACTTCCCATATACTTTTCCAGCAAAAAATGAGGAGATGAAACTTGAAAAATCATCTCCTCGCTATCATCCGATAAGCCTATAACTTTATTTCCACATCAACACCGGCTGAAAGGTCAAGCTTCATTAACGTGTCAACCGTCGCCTGCGTCGGCTCAACAATATCTATAAGTCTCTTATGCGTTCTGATTTCAAACTGCTCCCTGGACTTCTTGTCAACATTAGGGGACCTGTTTACACAATACTTATTTATCACAGTTGGAAGAGGAATTGGACCCGCAACACGCGCTCCTGTTCTCTTCGCAGTTTCCACAATGTCCTGCGCCGACCTGTCAAGCAACTTATAATCATAAGCCTTGAGACGAATTCGTATCTTTTGATTTTCCATCTAATCCTTTACCAGATCCGTTCTCTATTCTATAATCTCGCTGACGACACCAGCTCCAACAGTCCTGCCACCCTCACGAATAGCGAATCGCAACTGATCCTCCATGGCGATGGGTGTTATCAGCTCAGCCACTATTTCCACATTGTCACCGGGCATTACCATTTCAACGCCTTCCGGAAGAGTGGCAATCCCCGTCACATCCGTTGTCCTGAAATAGAATTGTGGACGATAACCGTTGAAGAAGGGGGTATGCCTTCCACCTTCTTCCTTCGTGAGAACATAGACCTGAGCCTTGAACTTGGTATGAGGGGTAATTGAACCGGGCTTTGCGACAACCTGGCCTCTTTCAACATCTTCCCGTTTTATGCCTCTCAAGAGGAGACCAACATCGTCGCCGGCCCTTCCCTCATCAAGGGTCTTGCGGAACATTTCCACACCGGTGCATACTGTTTTAGATGTGGGCCTGATCCCTACTATTTCAACTTCCTCACCTGTCTTGACAACTCCCCTGTCAACCCGACCGGTAACAACCGTTCCTCGTCCGGAAATAGTAAACACATCGCCGACAGGCATAAGAAAGGGCTTATCAAGATCTCTGACAGGTTCCGGAATATAGGTATCAACGGCATCGATCAGTTCCCAGATACTTTTAACATCTTCAGAATCAGGATCATCGCTTTCGAGGGCTTTCAATGCCGATCCCCTTATAATCGGAATATCATCACCCGGGAAATTATAATCCGTCAGGAGCTCTCTCAGCTCAAGCTCAACAAGATCGAGAAGCTCCGGGTCATCTACTAGGTCAACCTTATTCATGTAAACGATAATATATGGTACCTGAACCTGCCTGGCCAGGAGTATGTGTTCCCTCGTTTGTGGCATAGGGCCATCTGAGGCCGCCACTACCAGTATGGTGCCATCCATATGGGCGGCACCGGATATCATATTCTTTATGTAGTCAGCATGCCCCGGGCAATCGACATGAGCATAATGTCTCTTCTCGGTTTCATACTCAACATGCGCTATATTTATGGTAACACCCCTTTCCTTCTCCTCAGGGGCATTGTCAATTGAATCAAAGGGCATATATTCGGCAAATCCCTTAGCGGCCAGGTTTTTTGTTATAGCCGCGGTCAATGTAGTTTTGCCGTGATCCACGTGTCCAATGGTTCCGATATTCAGATGCGGTTTAGTTCTTTCAAATTTTTTCTTTGCCATAACCATTACCTCCTTTAATTAAAAATGGTTAATTGATTCCCCTGTTTTAATAACTTTTCTTTCTACTCCCGAATATATCTCGTTTCAACTCACCCTAACATCAAAACCACATGAAATCCCGACCCGCGAGCTGAACCCTAAAATCTGTAATGGGCAAATGCTTTGTTTGCCTCAGCCATTTTGTGGGTGTCTTCTCTCTTCTTAACAGACGCTCCCCTGCCTGCAGCCGCGTCCATAAGCTCAGCTGCCATTTTTTCCATCATGCTCTTACCGGCACGCGAGTGAGCATTCCCTATCAGCCATCTGATCGCAAGGGCTTGTCTCCTGTCCGGCAACACCTCCGTAGGAACCTGATATGTGGCGCCACCTATACGTTTTGATTTCACCTCAAGGACAGGTCTTACATTATCCATGGCCTTCTCGAAAACTTCAAGTGGTGATCCCTTTACCTTATTTTCTATAATGTCAAAGGCACCGTATAGTATGGACTCGGCAACGCTTTTCTTTCCCTTTTTCAGCAGATTATTAATAAACCTGGCAACCAGAATACTGTCGTACTTTGGATCAGCCAGTATTTTTCTTTTTGTTACTTCTCTTCTCCTCGACATATAACTATTCCTGTCTACTTAGGTTTTTTGGAGCCGTATTTCGACCTGCCCTGTTTTCTGTTCTGAACTCCTACGGCATCAAGAGAACCCCTTACTACATGATATCTGACTCCGGGAAGATCTTTAACTCTGCCTCCCCTTACAAGAACAACAGAATGCTCCTGAAGATTATGTCCTATGCCCGGTATATATGAGGTAATCTCGTACCCGCTGGTAAGACGAACCCTGGCTACCTTTCTCAGGGCAGAATTCGGCTTCTTGGGTGTAGTGGTATACACCCTGACACAAACACCTCTTCTCTGGGGGCAACTGGCAAGAGCCGGCGCCGAAGTTTTCTTCTTTAATTTTGATCTGCCCTTGCGTATCAATTGGTTTATCGTAGGCATTATCCCTCCACAAATCCTTCCCGCTACATCTTCAGAAACTGACGTACAGCAAAGTAGCGGTTTGTATCAATTCGCAACTTGACTGTCAAGGTTTTTCTCAATATTTTCTTCATTTATTTGCTGATCTTCAGAAACCGGATTTTCGTCCTTAACGTCTATTCCCAGCTTCTTATACATGGGAAGTCCCGTGCCGGCAGGAATCAACCTGCCCATAATCACATTTTCCTTAAGACCTCTAAGGTAATCCACCTTTCCGGATAGGGCAGCCTCTGTAAGCACACGGGTTGTTTCCTGGAAAGATGCCGCGGATATGAAGCTGTCGGTATGAAGCGATGCCTTTGTAATGCCAAGAAGTACAGGCACGGCCGTTGCCGGTTTCCTCTTCTTGTTAACAGCTTCTTCATTTTCCTCTTCAAACCTGTTCTTATCTACCTGTTCATTCACGAGAAAAGAGGTGTCACCGGAATCTGTTATTCTTACCTTCTTGAGCATCTGTCGCACTATAATCTCTATGTGTTTGTCATTGATCTTGACTCCCTGCAATCTGTAAACTTCCTGCACCTCGTCGACCATATAACTTGCCAGTGCTTTCTCGCCCTTTATACTGAGCATGTCATGGGGATTACTCAATCCATCCATCAGGGACTGACCCGCTACAACTCTGTCACCCTCTTGGACACTGATATGCTTTCCCTTGGCAATTAAATATTCCTTCGGGTCTCCCACGTCAGGCGTTATGATTATCTTTCTTTTTCCCTTGGTATCGTCACCGTAAGAAATCTCTCCGTCTATCTCGGCTATTATGGCATATTCTTTCGGCTTCCTCGCCTCAAAGAGCTCCGCGACACGCGGGAGCCCCCCCGTAATATCCTTCGTCTTTGTGGTTTCTCTGGGAATCCTGGCGATAATATCGCCTGCTTTTATCTCATCACCCTCTGAAACATCAATGTTCGCTCCCACAGGCAGCAGGTGCCGCGCGATTTTATGCGTTCCAGGAACCCTGGTTGTTTTTCCATCCCTGTCTTTTATCGAAACCCTGGGGCGCAGATCGGCAGACCTGTATTCTACAATCACCCTCCTCGAAAGACCGGTAACCTCGTCAACCTGTTCCTGCATTGTTTTCCCTTCAACAATATCTCCAAATTTTATGGTTCCATCAATTTCGGAAAGTATTGGAATCGCATAGGGATCCCATTGAGCAATCAGGGTACCCGCCTTTATGTCATGTCCTTCAACAACCTTTAAATGGGCACCATAGGGAACAGGATATTTACCACGATTCCTTCCCTCTTTATCCAGAACATGAATCTCCCCATTCCTGCTCATAACAACGACTTCATTATTCTTGCTCACCGCCATATCGAGATCAACAAACTCAAGTACTCCATCATGTCTCGCTTCCAGAGTGGAGTGTTCTTCAAACTTCGCCGTACCACCAATGTGGAATGTTCTCATGGTCAACTGCGTTCCAGGTTCGCCTATGGATTGCGCGGCAATAATCCCAACAGCCTCACCTATATTTACCAGATGCCCGTGCGCCAAGTCTCTTCCGTAACACAGCGCGCAGATTCCATGTTTCGACTTGCAGGTCAGGGCGGATCTTATAAGCACTCTCTCCAGTCCTGCCTTGTCAATCCTGTCAGCAATAGTCTCATCAATTTCCTGATTCGCCTCTGCCAGAATTTCTCCGGTAAAGGGATCTTCTATATCTTCCAGGGCAACTCTTCCAAGAATGCGCTCACCCACCGTTTCGATCATTTCTCCACCCTCAACCAGGGCTGAAACGTAAATTCCATCAAGCGTTCCACAATCCTTCTCCATAACAATAGAATCCTGCGCCACGTCAACAAGCCTTCTCGTGAGATACCCGGAGTTTGCCGTTTTCAGAGCGGTGTCAGCAAGACCTTTTCTGGCACCATGCGTGGAGATAAAATACTGCAAAACAGAAAGACCCTCCCTGAAATTAGCGGTAATGGGTGTTTCTATAATCTCCCCTGACGGTTTTGCCATCAGACCTCTCATGCCGGCAAGCTGCCTCGTCTGAGCCGCACTGCCACGGGCGCCGGAATCGGCCATCATATAAATTGAGTTGAAGCTCTCAGCCTGTTCCTTCATCCCGTCGGGAGTTTTTATTTCCTCGGTACCGATATCCTTCAGCATATCATCGGCAACTTTCTCGGTGGCATGTGCCCAGATATCGATAACCTTATTGTAACGTTCACCATCGGTTATCAGTCCATCCATATACTGTTTCTGTATTTCCAAAACATCTTGCTGCGCCTTGTCGACAATATCACTTTTGCTGCCAGGAATGGCAAGATCATTTATGGCAATCGACAGACCGGAAATCGTGGCATATTTATAGCCAAGATCCTTCAACTGGTCTGCCAGTATAACCGTTGTTTTTGCCCCGGAATGTCTGTAAGCGTAATCAATCAGGTTGGCTATTTCTTTCTTATTCATAACCTTATTAATAAAATCAAAGGGAATCTCGTCAGGAATAATTTCATAGAGTAATATTCTGCCCACGGTTGTGTCAATCATCCCTTCTTTCATGCGAACCTTTATCCTGGCATGAAGATCAACCGCTTCCGCATCATACGCTCTCCTCACCTCGCCGGGATTGGAAAATATCATCCCTTCCCCTTTTACATATCCCCTTGACCTCGTCATATAATATATACCCAGGACCATATCCTGACTGGGAACGATTATCGGCTTGCCATTAGCTGGGGAGAGTATGTTATTGGTAGACATCATGAGGCATCTTGCCTCTACCTGCGCCTCTATCGACAGAGGTACATGCACTGCCATCTGATCCCCGTCAAAATCCGCATTGAATGCCGCGCAAACGAGGGGATGAAGCTGCAGCGCCTTACCTTCGATGAGTACCGGCTCAAAAGCCTGGATACCGAGCCTGTGCAGAGTTGGAGCCCTGTTAAACAACACGGGATATTCACGCACAACTTCATCCAGGGCATCCCATACTTCCGAGCTTTCCTTTTCGACCATTTTTTTCGCGCTCTTTACGGTCGTGACATATCCCTTTTCCTCAAGCCTGTTATAGATAAAGGGCTTAAATAATTCGAGCGCCATCTTTTTAGGAAGCCCGCACTGATGCAACCTCAGATCCGGTCCTACTGTAATCACAGACCTTCCGGAATAATCAACTCTCTTCCCGAGTAGATTCTGCCTGAATCTTCCCTGCTTTCCTTTGAGCATGTCCGACAGAGACTTTAAAGGTCTTTTGTTGGAGCCTGTAACCGCGCGACCACGTCTTCCATTATCAAACAGACAATCAACGGCTTCCTGGAGCATCCTTTTTTCATTCCTTATAATAATCTCCGGGGCATTCAGCTCCAGCAGACGTTTCAATCGATTGTTCCTGTTTATGACCCTCCTGTATAGATCATTCAGGTCGGATGTGGCAAAACGGCCTCCATCCAGCGGAACCAGCGGTCTCAGGTCAGGTGGAATTACAGGAATCACTGTGAGGGTCATCCATTCGGGTCTGTTTCCCGATTTTTTCAAGGCTTCGACAACCTTCAACCTTTTTGTGAGTTTTGTCTTTTTGGTGACTGAAGTAGCACCCTTGAGTTCGACCCGGAGCTCATTGTCCAGTTCTTCCAGATTGACTTCCTCCAGGAGCTTCCTGATAGATTCCGCACCGATACCTGCCTCAAAAGCATCCTCGCCGTATTCATCCAGCGCTTCCAGATATTGATCTTCTGAAAGGAGTTCTTTCTTTTTCAGACGGGTATCCTTCGGATCAAGAACTATCCACGACTCAAAATACAAAACTCGCTCCAACTCCTTCAGCGTAAGATCCAGGACATTTCCTATTCTGCTGGGCAGGCTTTTAAGAAACCAGATATGCGCCACAGGCGCGGCCAGGACTATATGTCCCATCCTCTCCCTGCGAACCTTCGACTGGATGACTTCAACTCCGCATTTCTCGCACACCATGCCGCGGTGTTTCATTCTCTTATAGCGACCGCAGAGACACTCGTAATCCTTGACCGGTCCGAATATTTTTGCACAAAACAGTCCGTCTCTTTCAGGCTTGAATGTCCTGTAATTTATAGTCTCAGGCTTTTTAACTTCTCCCCGGGACCACGAAATTATACTTTCCGGCGAGGCCAGCGATACTTTGATGGCATTAAATCTTACAGGATCCTTAGGCTTCTCGAAAAAACCATAGATATCTTCCACTGGATAAAACTCCCTTTGTTTTAAGAATGTTCTATAATAAACTCTTACTCATCTTCTACTAATTCAACATCAATAGCCAGACCCTGTAATTCTTTGACAAGCACATTAAAGGACTCCGGCAATCCGGGCTCCAGGGTATGTTCCCCTTTTACTATAGCCTCGTACATTCTTGTTCTTCCCGCCACATCGTCCGACTTGACAGTAAGAAACTCTTGCAACGCATAGGCGGCTCCATAGGCCTCAATTGCCCACACCTCCATTTCACCCAGTCTCTGCCCACCAAACTGCGCCTTTCCTCCAAGCGGTTGCTGTGTAACCAGGGAATACGGCCCTATGGATCTCGCATGAATCTTATCATCGACAAGATGGTGGAGTTTCAACATATAGATCATTCCCACCGTTACATTCTGGTCGAAAGGTTCTCCTGTACGGCCATCGTAAAGTCTCGTCTGCCCCGTTTCCGGCAGCCCTACCGATCTCAACATACCCTTTATTTCACCTTCACTGGCCCCATCGAAAACCGGGGTGGCCAGAGATACTCCTTTTTCCAATCTGCGAACAAGTTTCCTGATTTCATCATCAGTAGCTCCATCCACAAAATCATCGAACTCAGGAGAGGAATATATTCCCCTCAGCTCTTTCTTCACCATATCCACACCAGCTTTTTCCGCAAGGGCATGAATCTTCTCGCCCAGACCCTTCGCCGCCCATCCGAGGTGCGTCTCGAGAATCTGTCCTACATTCATACGCGAAGGCACGCCAAGGGGATTTAAAACGATATCAACAGGTGTTCCATCCTCAAAGAACGGCATATCCGCCTCCGGAAGTATCCTTGACAGCACACCCTTGTTACCGTGCCTGCCCGCCATCTTGTCACCAACGGAGAGCTTCCTCTTTATGGCAATATACACTTTTACCAGTTTTATCACACCGGGTGGCAGTTCATCGCCAGTTTTCACCCTTTCTATTTTCTCCGCGAAAAACGTTTCGACATTTTCTACCCTTTTCTCAAGACCCCCCAATATGGTCCTCATTTTCTCTTCAGCTTTGTAATCATCCAGCGTTATATCTTTCCAGAATCTGAATGGAATAAGCTCAAGCGCGTCTTCGGTAATTATTTCCGATTTCTTCAAGAAAGCCTTCCTGCTATTTGGATCAGCCAGCTTCGAAGCGGAACCTTTCCCTGCGAGTAATTCGGAAATCTTTTTCTTCACACTATCGTTAATAATCCTGATTTCATCATCTCTGTCATTGAGAAGACTGTCGATTGCTTCGCTTTCTATCGACTGTGATCTGCTGTCTTTCTCAGCGCCCTTGCGGGTAAATATCTTGGCATCTATAACAATCCCCTCTACGCCGGGCGGGACTCTCAGAGATGTATCTCTGACATCGCCCGCCTTTTCTCCGAATATCGCGCGGAGAAGCTTTTCCTCAGGTGACAACTGGGTTTCGCCCTTGGGCGTAACCTTTCCTACAAGAATATCGCCCGCCTTGACCGGGACACCCATTCTGACAATACCACTTTCATCCAGATTCCTCAGGGCATCTTCTCCCATATTGGGAATATCTCGTGTAATCTCTTCCTTGCCCAGCTTTGTGTCTCTGGCTACTGTTTCAAATTCCTCTATATGCACGGAAGTATAGATGTCATCCTTTACAACTCTTTCGCTGATCAATATGGAATCTTCGTAATTGTATCCGCCCCACGGCATGAAGGCCACCATAATATTCCTGCCCAGTGCCAGTTCGCCGTTATCGGTAGCCGGGCCATCAGCTATAATGTCTCCCTTTTTTACACTGCTGCCCTTGTCTACAATAGGTTTATGGTTAGAACAGGTATTCTGGTTCGACCGTTGGTATTTTATGAGGCTGTACATATCAACACCAATATCGGACTCATCTCCGTCTTTTGCGTCGCGCTTGATAACAATTCTCTCCGCATCGACATCTTCCACGGTACCTGATTCCCTTGCCACAATGACAGCGCCGGAATCCTTGGCAATAACCGCACACATACCGGTCCCCACAAGGGGAGCCTCCGGTTTTAAAAGCGGGACGGCCTGACGTTGCATATTAGAGCCCATCAGCGCCCGGTTGGCATCATCATGTTCCAGAAACGGGATAAGCCCGGTAGCAACCGAAACAAGCTGGCTGGGAGACACGTCCATCAGGTTTATCTCCTGCGGATTCACGGTTATGTAGTTTCCGCTCTTTCTCGCGGTGATGAGATCTTCAATAAATTTGCCTTTTGAATCAACAGGCACGTTCGCTTGAGTTATAATGTAATCTTCTTCCTCTGTCGCGGTAAGATACCGGATTTCATCAAAAACCCTGCCATCTTTCACAACCCTGTAAGGCGTCTCTATAAAACCGAAATCGTTTACCCGGGCATAGGCACTGAGAGATACAATCAGCCCGATATTGGGGCCTTCCGGCGTTTCAACAGGGCACACACGCCCGTAATGGGTATTGTGCACATCCCTTACCTCAAAACCCGCTCTCTCGCGGGTAAGGCCTCCGGGGCCGAGAGCCGACAACCTTCTCTTGTGCGTAATCTCAGAAAGAGGATTGGTCTGATCCATAAATTGAGAAAGCTGGCTGCTCCCGAAAAATTCATTAACTACGGCGGTAACAGGCTTGGCATTTATAAGATCGTGCGGCATCATGGTTTCTATGTCAAGGAGACTCATTTTTTCCTTGATGGCGCGCTCCATCCTCACCAGACCGATCCTGTACTGATTTTCTATAAGCTCTCCAACAGATCTTATCCTTCTGTTTCCAAGGTGATCTATATCATCAACGTTGTATTCGCTCATACCATTCTTCAGATTTATGAGGTATTTCACAGCCTTCATGACATCCTCCCGGCGGAGAACCGTCACATCTGAAGGTACATCCATGCGAAGCTTATAATTCATCTTCACACGCCCGACATCAGACAGGTCATAACTGTTGTGATCGAAAAAGAGACTGTTGAAAAATTTGCGGGCAGTTTCAAGCGAGGGGGGGTTGCTTGGCCTTAATCTTCTGTATATGTCTACAATGGCCTCCTCTTCTGTCTCAATTTTATCCACGAACAGAGTATTCCTGATATAGGAATTCAGCCCTTCCTCATCAAGCTGAATAAATCTTACTTCAGCAATGTTCCTTTCATGCAGCAACGCCACGCCATCTTCGTCCAATTCATCATTGCACTTCAGAATGACTTCACCGGTCTCAGTATCTACCACGTCTGAAGCAAGGATTTTGCCCATAAGGTAATCCTCGCTTAGGTCCATCAGTTCCACCCCGGCATCCGCCATTTTTTTCAGGAAAGTCTTTAAAATCTTCCTTCCCTTCTTCAGGATTACCTCACCGGTCTGACTATCCTTAACATCTTCAGATATCCTTTCGCCGATAAGACTGTCATCTATCACCAGAGACACGCGGTGGTCATTCAAAATTACTCTTTTAATGTCGTAGAAGTACTCTATCAATTCCTCAACAGAATATCCCATGGCTTTAAGAAGCACCGTGGCCGGCATCTTCCTTCTCCTGTCCACTCTCGCGTAGAGAAGATCTTTCGGGTCAAACTCAAGATCAAGCCAGGAACCCCTTATGGGGATAACCCTCGCTGAATATATAAGCTTCCCACTCACATGGGTTTTCCCCTTGTCGTGATCAAAAAATATACCCGGCGATCGATGCAGCTGACTTACGATAACCCTCTCGGTACCATTGACATTAAAAGTACCCTTGTCGGTCATCAGCGGAATTTCGCCAAAGTATATTTCCTGCTCCTTTATATCTCTTATGGACTTTTGTTCGTTGCCCCGACCATTGTCGAACACAATAAGCCTGACTACAACTTTCAGAGGAGCATTATAGGTCATGCCCTTTTGTGTGCATTCCCTGACATCATATCTGGGATCTCCTATCTTATAGCTGACAAACTCCAGAGAACATTTTCCGCCAAAATCCATAATGGGAAAAACACTCTTAAATGCTCCCTGGAGACCGAAACTCCCTCTATCTTCAGGTTTCACATCAGCCTGGAGAAATTTCTCATAAGACTTTTTCTGAATTTCTATAAGATCAGGCATCTTGATTGTTTTCTTTATGCGGCCAAAACTTTTTCTATAAGTACCCATAGTAATCCTTATGATGATTTACCCTTCATAAAATAGAGAAGCCAGAATAGAAAAAAATCTCTTTAATTTCTTTCTGATCTCTGGCTTCTGGACTCATAATCTTGAATCCCTTTTTAACTTTTAGTAACTGTTTACGACTGCTATTTAATTTCTACACTTGCGCCTACTGCTTCCAGCTTGGCCTTAATTTCTTCGGCTTCGTCCTTTGATACACCCTCTTTAACCGCTTTGGGCGCAGCCTCAACCAGGTCTTTGGCCTCCTTAAGACCCAGCCCTGTTACAGCCCTGGCGACTTTGATAACCTGGATCTTCTGATCGCCGAACCCTGTGAGCATAACATCAAAATCAGTCTTTTCCTCTGCCGGAGCTGCTGCGGCCGGTCCAGCTGCCGCAACGGCAGCCACCGGAGCTGCTGCGGAAACACCAAACTTTTCTTCCAGCTCCTTAACCAATTCCGACAACTCAAGAACTGTCATATTTTCGATAAAACCTATAACTTCTTCTTTCGTGATTTTTTTTGCTGTTGCCATTTTTTGCTACTTCCTTTCCTGTATGTTTATTTTTCTTCTTTCTTCATTCTATGTGCCTCAAGTACCTGCACAAGTCCTCTGGGAACTCCGCCCAAAACCGTGACAAACTGGGTCTGTACCCCAACCAGGATAGAGAGGAATTTTCCAAGAAGGATGTCTCTGCTCGGTAACTTAGACAGGTCTCCTATCTGCTCTCTGCTCAAAAGTCTGCCGTCCAGTACGCCCGCTTCGATGTCAAGTCGGTCATTCTTTTTGGCAAATTCAACAAGTATTCTGGTCGGCTCAACCACATCTCCAAAATTCATCATGAGAGCTCTGGGGCCCCTGAGATGGTCATCCAGCGGTAAAAACTCAGTATCCTTCAGGGCAATGCTCAAGAGGTTGTTTTTTACCACCCTAAATTCACTGTCCACCTTACGCAACTCATTCCTCAGGTCGGTAATATCCTTGACCTTAATACCGCTGTAGTCCGCAAGAATAGCCAGCTTCACATTCTTAAGCTTTTTATGAAGCTCGGTGACAACCTGTTTTTTAGCACTTCTATTCAATACATGGCCTCCTTTCAACACTTGAATTCCAAAATATCCTGCCGCCCGGAGGCGATCAGAATTATCTGAAAGTCAGACCGCTATACAGGAAAATACTACTTAAACTCCTCCATAGTCTCGGCAGGCCGGCCCGGTGCTCGATTAAACATTCTGTACCTGCTGTCTCTGACTTCTTGTCTGTCTTTTTACCCGGCCTTTAAGGCATTCCTGACATCCAGTGGGTCTATTTTAACTCCCGGACCCATGGTAGTGGAAAGAGAAATAGCTTTCAGATATGTCCCTTTACTGGATACAGGCTTCATCTTCATTATTGATTCTACCAATGCAAGGATATTTTCTGTCAGCTTGTCTGCTCCGAATGAAATCTTACCCACAGGACTGTGAATAATTCCCGCTTTCTCCACCCTGAATTCGACCTTGCCGGCTTTAAGTTCTTCGACTGCGTTCTTTACGTCAAACGTTACAGTTCCAACCTTGGGATTAGGCATCAAACCGCGCGGTCCCAAGATCTTGCCCAGCTTTCCAACACTGCCCATCATATCCGGAGTAGCGACAACTCTGTCAAACTCCATCCAGCCGCCTTTAATTTTTTCGACAAGATCGTCTGAACCGGCAAAATCCGCTCCGGCGTCAAGGGCCTCTCTTTCTTTGTCTCCTTTTGCGAAAACCAGCACCCTCACAGACTTGCCGAGCCCATTAGGAAGTACAACACTCCCCCTTATCATCTGATCCGCGTGCTTTGGATTTACACCCAGTTTAATGGCAATATCAGCCGTCTCATCAAATTTCGCCCTTGCAGTTGATACCGCAAGCTTCACGGCTTCTTCCAACGAATAGCGCTGCCCGGACTCCACTTTTTTTCTTGCTTCCAAGTATCCCCTACCTCTGTTAGACATCTCTATAAAACCCCGAAGTAAATTTATTTGGCAATCCCAATACCCATGGACCTTGCAGTCCCTTCTACAATAGCCATCGCTCCATTAATATCTACGGCATTCAAGTCTTCATACTTTATTTCAGCGATTTCCCTCAGTTGTTTGGGGGTTACTGTTCCGACCTTTTCTCTTTTAGGATCCCCGGCACCCTTCGCAATTTTCGCCATCTGTTTTAATAAAACGGATGTTGGCGGCGTTTTGGTAATAAAGGTAAATGATTTATCGGCATACACGGTTATCACAACCGGTATTATCATCCCTTCCTGCTTCTGCGTAAGGGCATTATAGGCCTTGCAGAATTCCATTATATTAACCCCGTGCTGGCCCAAGGCGGGACCGATTGGCGGCGACGGCGTGGCTTTGCCGGCCTGAATCTGAAGCTTGATACTTGCTATAACCTTCTTAGCCATTAGACTCCCCTTTATTTATTTCCATTTTCGAAATTTTTTTGATTCTTTGTAACTGCTCGGGTTTATAGTTCCACGGTTCACAGCTCACGGTTAATTTTCAGCTAATAGTCAATCAGCATCTGAACCCTTGAACTTTGGACCTACTAACCTGAGTAATTACGTTTTTTCAGTTTTGGACAACCTGTATAAAATCAAGCTCTACAGGTGTTGATCTTCCAAAGATACTCACGATAACTCTCAACTTACCCTTTTCCGGCTTGACTTCATCAACAACCCCGTCAAAATTCGTAAAGGGACCATCCACAATCCTCACATGATCTCCAAGTCCAAACTCGAACTTCGGCTTGGGCTTCAATGTACCCTCATCTATCTTGGTTTTCAGCAACCGGACGGATTCATCGGACACAGGCGAGGGTCTGTCCCTCATTCCTATAAAACCGGTGACCTTAGGAGTATCCTTTACTATATGCCATGTGTCATCGTTCAATTCCATGTTTACGAGTATGTAACCGGGGAAAAATTTTCTCTTCGAAGTTTTTTTCTCCCCTTTTTTGAGTTCGACCACATCCTCCTCCGGTATCAGTATGTCGGCAAAATAATCCTGCATACCAGAGGTGGTCACCCTCTCTTCCAGAGAGCTCTTTACCCTGTTTTCAAAACCTGAGTATGTATGAACGACATACCAGCTGAAAGCCATATCTTTAACCTAAAACCAATCTTATTATTTTGGTAAGACCTAAATCCACCACACCGAGAAACAGGGACACGATAATAACGACAACTATCACGACTGAAGTCGAGGCAAGAGCCTCTTTCGGGGTTGGCCATGTCACCTTCCTCAGCTCAACCTTCGCTTCCCTCAAGAAACGTTTTATCCTGCTTATCATCAACTTGATCTTTTCCATTAGACAAACCCGGCAAAAACATAATGGCAGGCCAGGAGGGATTCGAACCCCCAACACCCGGATTTGGAGTCCGGTGCTCTAGCCGTTAGAGCTACTGGCCTATCCCAAACGATATATTTCTATTTTGAGATTCCGGTAGTCCACAAAGAAACATTCCCGAATTCCCACACCCCCAATACCAACACTACCGGAAAACCCTGCCACCCGACATATCATGAGACACAAACAGATCTTTTATTTCGTCTCTTTATGTATTGTATGACACTGGCAGAATTTGCAATATTTCTTCATCTCAAGACGATTTTTCGTAATTCGCTTGTTTTTTGTCGTAGTGTAATTTCTCTGTTTGCACTCACCACACGCAAGAATAACAATATCTCTCATTTCAATAAGCCTGCTTTCACCAAAATGGAGCCCACGACCAGGATTGAACTGGTGACCTCATCCTTACCAAGGATGTGCTCTACCGACTGAGCTACGTGGGCCAATAAAT
>JAGGXJ010000134.1 GCA_021163105.1 Syntrophobacterales bacterium | reverse complement strand
GGAGAGGGTTAGGGGGCTATATGTATATGCATATCTACACTTGACATATGTAATGTGTCCTCATATGCTGGTTGTAATAAACCGGAATAAAAGGAGGCTTTCTCATGAAGACGGTAAATGCGCTTAAGATTAGAAACAACCTCGGAGAGGTTCTGGATATGCTTGCGAGAACTTCCGAACCTGTTTTTATAAGCAGGGGGAGGGAAATCAAGGCCGTGCTCATTACGCCGGAACAATTCAAGAAAAGGTTTCTGGACTATCAGGCGGAGGAACGGAAAAAACAACTGCTTGAAATCATCGAAGGCATGAAGGCCGACAGTCTTGAGGCAAAAGACAGTGTTGAGACGCTTAGGGAATTACGGGGTTATGGAAAATGATCTGGATTGTCGATGCTTCCGTAGCTGTTCGCTGGTTTCTGAAGAATGAAAGTCACCCCAATGCCGATGCCGTTCTTCAGAACCTGATTGATAATCCTGAATATTTTGCCGTTCCGGAACTGTTTTGTTTTGAGGTATATGCGGTATTGTGCCGCGTTCATCCGAAGGGGCATGATGTCTTCATCAAGGCCATGCTCCCAATTATAAACGGCGGGATTTTCAGGCAGCCCATGACTGAAAACCTGGCCAGACAGACGACCCGTTTTGTGAAGAAAGGCTTGACGGGATACGATGCCTGTTATGCTTCTCTGGCGAGGGAGATGAAGGGGACATGGCTTACCTTTGACAAAAAGGCGCATAAATGTCTGGCAAAGGAGCGAATTTCACATCTCCTGACGAAGGATATGCCGAAGAACTGGCCATAAACGGCAACGTTGCAGTGGTTGAAAAGGGATTGCATTTTCTGGTATTCTTTAAACCACTTAGAATATAGGAGGCATTATGGATCGCGAATTACAGATGCTTGTATTGGGAGCGCTTCTTCATGACATAGGAAAGTTTGCTCAAAGAGCAAAGCGGCCGTATTCCAAAGAAATGCAGGAAACCTATCTGAAAAATTCCGGATACTGGCATACCCTGTATACTGATTATTTTATTGAAAACGACCTTCCTCTACCACCCCATCTGGAAGGTGACCGCGGAAAGATTGCCAGGATTGCCTCTACCCACCACCGACCTGACGAGGAAAATCTATCAGAAATGGCAATCGCATTAGGTGACAGCTTGAGCGCGGGGACAGACAGAATCAAAAATCATGAAACGGATGAAACGCCAGGTTCCCGGGAATCACGCCTTTTGTCTATCTTTGATGAAATCGAATTTGTAAATCACAACTTCGAAGAGCCGGGAAACTGGCATTATAAACTTGTTCCTCTTGACTCAGAAAATGATGCGATATTCCCCTCCGAAGAAGCCAATTCAGGCAGTCCGGAAGATTATAATGTATTATTTGACGATTTCCTGAAAGCCATAGAAAACCTTGATACTGACACACCCTTTGCCTTTTATCTCGATTCTCTTATTTCTATACTGGAAAAATATACATGGTGTATCCCATCGTCATCATATAAAACCCTTCCTGACATTTCACTTTTTGACCATTCTTTGACGACCGCCACTATAGCGCAGGCATTATACCTTTTTCATGCAGAAAAGCAGACTGTACCGAAATGGGCTGACCATGAGGAAAAGTTCATGCTGCTGGGTGGAGATTTGTCAGGTATTCAGAATTATATTTTTGGAATCAGCAAAAACTCCGGGCGTGGTGTTTCCAAGATATTCAGGGCACGATCATTCTACCTCCAGGCGCTGGTAAAATCGGTTATTCTTTCAATTCAAAATCGTCTTGGGCTTTTGCCGGTCTGCAAGGTCATGGATTCCGGAGGTAAATTTGTACTGCTCTTGCCGAAACTTGACTCTGTCAAGGATACTTTGTCAAAACTGGATTACAATGTGCAGAAATGGTTTCGTAAAAAGTTTAAGGGGATACTGACATTGAATCTTGCGTGGAACACGGATCTTAACCAAAAGGATTTTCAGCTTTCGCAATTCCAGGTAAAACTGGACAATGTTAATGAATCTATTGAGAACGCCAAGTATTTTAAATTGAAAAAAACCATTGCGACGAACGGGCCAATTATTAGTGAAGACTACGATGAGGTGGACGGAGGCAACTGCTCGATTTGTGGTGTTAATCGTATGGATGAGAAATCGACCGCAAGATACAGAGAGCTTTCGGATGTTGATACTGTTGTCTGCCGTGACTGTTTTCAGCAGATAGACTACATAGGAACGGATCTTCCTGTTAAAGATTATCATATCTACGAGAAGAGCGGACAAGTAGAACTGTTTGACGGTATATGGCTTACGCTTGCCGGAGAAAAACCGCATGTTTATAAGGATATACATCTCATAGAAACCTTCAGTGATGATGCAGGCTTTGCCCGTGCAAGGCTGGCCCGTCACATGCCAAGAATTGCATCTGAAGAACTGATTGACAAAAAGTGGTATGCCCTTTTCGAAAAGGATGCCGGCGACGTTGATCTTGAATCTGGCCAGCCCAAGACCTTTAATATGATCGCGCATAAGTCGAAAAAAATACTTAAGGATGAACTTGTGGGCAGGTCATTGCTGGGATTTATGAAGGCTGATGTGGACAATCTTGGATTTATATTTGGTCTTGGTCTGGGTGATCGTCTCTCCATCGCGCGTTTTTCTTTCCTGTCACGAATGCTGAATCTCTTCTTTTCTGATTATCTTGTTGATCTTGTCAGAAATGATTTTCCCGACATCTATGTGGTTTTTGCAGGTGGAGACGACCTCTTCATAGTTGGTCCATGGTATCAGACAATCCAATTTGCTATCAGACTACGTCAGGACTTTTCACGGTTCTGTGCAGAAAATGAGGATATTACGCTGTCAGCAGGTGTTTTAATCAGAAAACCAAGGTTTCCGATGAGACGCGCTGCGGAAGATGTTGAAAAACTGCTTGATGATTCTAAAAAGCATACGGCAAATGGCAAGGGGAAAAATGCAATCACGCTTCTGGATAGAACCCTGCCATGGAGTGATCTGGATGAACTTTTGAAGTTGGGCGAAAGGTTTGACAAGGCACTGGAGGAAAAAGACCGGACCAACTTTTCCATGGCCTTTCTTTACAGACTCCTTGAGTATCATCGCATGTACAGAAGATTTTCAGATACCGGGAAAAAGCGGAACATTGCGGATGGTCGTTACCTGTCGCATGCACACTATGACATAGGCAGGAATATCATGGATGCGAAGAAGGATAATCAGTGGGAGCTTGAGATGCTCTGGGATATTTTTGCGGTTGGCGGTGCTCAAAAGCCATTGCTGGAGAATCTCTGCATACCGCTTTTTTATGCTATCAACTTAAACCGTAAAGAGAATTGACAGGAAGGGAGGCAGGAAAGTGAAATATTTTGATGAGAATGGCAATATTAGATCTGAGCTACTTGACGAAGAAGCAAAAGCGTTAGCAGATTCTTTGATGGTACCTCAGAAAGAAAGAGATGGGAGTGTTAGAAGAAATAGACAGGGCAATGTACTGCCTGATGCTAAGAAAACTTTGAATTCGGCACAACTCAGAAAGTTCTATAATGACTTCAAGCAACTGGAAAAAAAGGTTGCCAAACAGGATTTTGAAAAAGTCAAACCGTTGATTAAAATGGTTAAGTCAAAAGCTTCGTATGCCTCAAATCCTTCCAATCCGAAAATTCCGCCACAGTTTAAACAATTTCTGATCAATAATGTGGACAGCATAAACAGCAAGGAAGAATTTGAAGCCTTTATGCTTTATTTTGAAGCTGTTGTTGGTTTCTATTACGGGAAAGAAGGTGTCAGCAATAATTGATTATATTGGAGGACAAAATGAAACTCGAGAAAATCAGACAAATTAAGGGCAAAATAGCAATTGTAACGGGGTTGCATATAGGGGCATCAAACGAAACGATTGAAATTGGAGGGATCGACAACCCAATCATAAAAGACCCGCTTCCAGAAAGTAGAGCGCCTTATATTCCGGGTTCGTCTCTTAAAGGAAAATTCAGATCACTTATTGAAATCAAGGAAGGGCGCTTTGGAAAAAATGGAACTCCCTGCGATTGTGGAAATCCTGGCTGTCCTGTTTGCCCTGTATTTGGTACGTCTGCTGCGGTTAAAAAGTCTGGGGATTTGGGGCCGACCCGCATTGTCGTCAGGGATGCCAGACTTTCCAAAGAATGGAAGAAGCGTTTTGAGGAAGGTGACCTTCCAATGGAAATCAAATATGAGAATGCCATTAACCGCATTAGTGGGAAGGCTAATCCCCGTCCCCTTGAACGTGTTCCAGCTGGTGTCACTTTTGATTTCAATATATCCTTCAAGGTATTTGAAGATGATCCGGAGGATTATTTCAAAACAGTGTTGGAGGCCATGCGCATGCTGGAAATGGATGCCCTTGGCGGTTCCGGTTCAAGGGGATGCGGACAGATCAAGTTTGCCGAAGTATTCATTGATGGTGAGAAGCAGCCGGACGATTTCTTGGAAAAAATTGATATAAACTGAACTTAAGGAGGTTTTTCATGCTGTATAGATACAGACTAAAACCCCTGTCATCTCTGATAACCCGTGTGATGTCAGACACCATGTTCGGCCACTTCTGTTGGGCCATTCGTTATCAGGATGGTGAAGAATCCCTTGAAAGATTTCTCAAGGGGTATGATGTGGATTCACCAGCGCCTGTTCTTTTTTCCTCTGCGTTTTTGTCAGGTTATATTCCCAGACCGACACTTCCACATCTCGGAAGGGAACATGCCTTGGAGTTTGTGAAAAAACATTTCGGAACAGACAAAGCATCCATCTTTGAAGGCCTGTCAAAAATCAAATCCTGGAACAAGAGGCGATTGATTAAAATTGAACACTGGAAAGCACTGAAAGACAGTTACGACGACGAGGCTCTTTATGAATTGCTTCAGAATGGAGATACCGACGAGGAAAGAAAGAGAATTACCGAACTATCATCACACAATGTAATTTCGAGGGAAACGGGATCTGTTCCATCTGAAGGAGGCGGGCTCTTTACAAGGGAAAAGATGTGGTACGATTTAGATATTTCACTTGATATTTATGTGCTTATAAATGACAGTGCTATAGAAACAAGTGTCGATAATTTTTTAACGCAATACCTTCCCCAAAACGGTTTTGGGGCAGACAAATCGCTCGGCATGGGCGCATTCGATATCTGCCAGGATGAAGGGTTTGATCCCGGTGATTTTGAAGTGGCTTCAGCTAATGCCAGGATGTCCCTTTCACTTGCTGCGTTCCCGGATATGTGCAACTATTCGGCTTTTTACCGTTTGAAAACCAAGTTCGGTAAACTTGGGGGTGATTTTTCGGTCACAAGCCCAACGGGTGGAGATACAAGACCATTTAAAAAACCTGTTTTGATGTATGAGGAAGGTGCTGTGTTTATCGGATGTCACTCATTAGATACCATGCCGCTGCTTACGGATATTCATTCAGATACAAGGATCCGGCATTGTGGTGTTCCTGTAACATTGCCGTTATCAATCAGAGAGGATTTATGCCATGTATAATATGCCACAGCTTGAAAAACACAGGATAAATTTACACCTGTTGACGCCACTCCATGTGGGCACAGGGCAGGATGTTGATCCCTTTTCCTATGTGATAGAAGATGGCAGGCTTCATTTCATTGATTTGATAAAATGGATAGACGCATTTCAGGATAAAAATAAACTCAATAAGATGGTGGAATCAGATAATTTTGCGGCTGTGAGGACATTTATTGTTAAGCATGTCTCGGCGAAGGATTTTAGCATAGCCAGTATTTCAATTGATTGCCCGAAGCTGTTGGGTATGTACAAACGCGCCATTGATAATCAGGATCCCCGGAATCAGGTTTTAATCAGTCCCATGATGCGAAACGAAGTAAACATGGATGCTTACATCCCCGGCAGTTCCATAAAGGGTGCAATACGAACAGCCATTGCCAACAGGTTTGTAGATGTTGCGAGGGTGACATCCAGCGATGTTAGACGTTCAAGGGGTAATCCAGACTATAATGAAAAAATATTCGGCAGAATTAATAATGATCCCATGAAATGGTTGAAGATTCCAGATGTCTCTTTCGGTTCCGACGCAACCGTCATTATAGAAGCAAAAGAGCATTCGCTTAATCCAGACAAGAGCCTTACTCCCAAGGGATTTTATGAGGTGGCAAAAGGATTGTCTCAGACAAGGTCTTCCGTCATCAAATCCCTTTCATTGTCACTGGCTCCGTTTGAGATGCACAGGCAAAAGATTGATGCCGCATTCATAATAGAATCGCTCTACAAATTTTATGTCCCTAAATATCAGGAGGAATATAGAAAATTTTACGGTACAGAAAATATACAGGAAATGCTGGAGCCGGTAAATCAGGAAATCAATTCGATGAAAACGAACGAAGCCCTGATCAGAATTGGACATTTCTCTCATGTGGAATGCGTAACGCTCGATAAAGTCAGGAAACCCAGAACTCGAAGGGGAAGAGACAGCAGGCCCCTTCCTTGGGGTACAACCCGTACCCTGGCAAATGGTCTTCATCCGTTTGGATGGGTAAAGATAGAATTTTGCGATATAAAAGCAGAGACACGTATACCACCTCAGTCGAAGTCAAAAGGGCAGAATGCCGTTACTGATACAACCATGTCCAGGCGAAGGAAAATTATTTCCAGTTCAGGTGCGAAACCTACAGTGGCAGACATAGCCAGGCTGAAAGAAAAGTTTAAGACTGGAAAGATTTAATCGGTGGGGTTTTAACATGGAGGACATCGTTTTCAAAGAAAACCTGTTCTAAGAAACAATGGGCAAAGGTTCAGAAAATAAAAGCAATTCTTGGGGACGAATAAGGCAGGGAATTGCAATAAACATACTTTACTTTTAGATGGGCTATATGCTAAGTAT
>JAGGXJ010000064.1 GCA_021163105.1 Syntrophobacterales bacterium | reverse complement strand
TTGCCGCTCCTTTCTCGAAGTTGCGGGAACAACTCGATTGTAGGAGTAGCACAGTGAGCACTCTTCAGGCAAAGCCGTCAGACTCTGACCACGCCCATAGGACGTGGATTTTTAGAACGAATTAAAGCATCCCGGATATTGGTTTTAACCCTCTGTCTTTTAATCTTGAATTGATAACTGCAAACCGTGAGCGATTACTGTTGTGATTATGAGCATGTAAATAAAATAAAGAGGAAGTAGAAAGGGCCGCTACCCGTAAGGATCTTTCTTGAATAGCGGCCCTCTCTCATATCATAAGAAACCAGTGACCTCAGTGAGGGAGAGTGTACATATTGTGGTAGGGATACCACCTCTTTTCAAATGCCCTCTGAGAATCCCTGATCTTCTTCACGAAGGGATCTTTCGCTTCCATTTTACCCATATAATCATTTGCCCACTTCGTCATGGTCTTGATTGTATCATCATCCATCCTTACGACTTCAACACCCTTCTCCTTGAAGAAATCCATGGCTTTCATGTTTTCACTTTCAAGCCAGAGCCAGTTTTTCAGTCTCATAACATCCGTAGCCGCCTTAAGCTGAACCTTGAGGATATCCGGCAGGGCATTATAGGCATCTTTATTGACGATGAACTCGATCTGGCAACCGGGCTGATGAATACCGGGTACCATGACAAATTTGCGAACTTCCCAGAGTCCGAGAGTTTTGTCAAATGCCGGAATGCTAAATTCCGCGGTATCTATGACACCCCTCTGGAGGTTAGGCATGATTTCTCCGCCGGGCATGAATACAACCGACATTCCATTCTTTGTCAAAACGTCGCCCATAAGAGGCATCATTCTCATTTTCAAGCCCTTGAAATCTTTAATCGATCGGAGGGGCTTTTTTGCCCACTGGAAGTTTTCCATGCCAGCTTGTCCGACGAGAAATACCTTTACGTTGTATTTATATTTGTCGAACATTTCCTGGTAGAGTGCATAGCCTCCGCCCTGATCATACCACATCGCCTCGCCAAGGGCATTGAAACCACCGGGCACCGCATTGAAGAGAGGCGCCATGGGTATTTTGCCGACCCACATGCCTGAATATCCGTAATGTGCCTGAAGGATTCCATCACTAACGGATTTCAACCCCTCAAAAGGAGGAACAAGAGCCCCCGCGGGATAGATATCAAATACCAATTTACCGTCTGTAATCTCCTTGACCTTTTCGCCCAGGCGTACCAAAGCTTCATGGAACTGCATCCCGGCTGGTGTACAGCCCTGAACTTTCCATACAATCGGTTTCTCCGCAGCCATGCCAACCGTAGTAAAGGTTAGTGCCATTGCCACGGCCAAAAACGCTACTAATACCTTTCTTTTCATCACGTGCCTCCTTTTTTTTTGTGTGTGTTAACAGCTTGTGGCCGGATTAACATCAAACGGGTTGTTTGCCTCCTTTCCTGTACCCGATTGCAAGCCTACTATTTACTTCCGGCTGACTATTTCACCCTCTTCAATCCTGATTAAACACCTGTGCCCCATAATACTTATTTTTCAGGTTCCGGAGCACCCTCGATTCCGCCTACTTTCTTTGCATATTTTACATACTTTCCAACCAGCCATCGCTCTCTATCCCGCCAGGAATTTTGGCAAAAAGAGACAGAGCTGGGGGAAAAGAATTATGAGAAGCACGACGACTGCCTGTATTATCACAAAAGGCCAAACGCCTTTATAAATGTCATTCAGCTCCACGCCCACATTCAGGCCTTTTAGATAGAAAATGGAATAGGCGAAAGGCGGGGTGAGAAAAGACATCTGAAGGCTCGTACAGATAACGAGACCGACCCAGAGTGTATTGAAGCCCTGCGCCTGGAGCATAGGCCCGAATATCGGCACGACAATGAGAAGAATACCGACCCAGTCGATAAACATTCCCAGGAAAAGGATTATTATAAGCAACACTGCAAAAATGCCCCATCGCCCAAGACCAAGTGAGACAAGCATATTCGTGATGACTTTGCCGCATCCTGCATTCAAAAATGCCCCCGTAAAGATCGTTGCCGCAATGGCTATCAGGATGATCATACTTGTCACTCGAGCGGAGGAATAACAATTTTCCAGGAAATTCTTCCAGGTCAGTTTTTTGTAGGCAAGTGCCATAATCAGGGTACAGACACAGCCCACGGCGCCGGCTTCAGTGGGAGAAGCCACACCCGCAAGTATCGAACCGAGAACAGCTATAACAATAGACACCGGGGGTAACAGGTATTTTAAGCCCGATATCAGTGATTCTCTTGAGAAGAAAAGAACTCTTTCTTCCGGGGGTAAATTCGGGCCATTCTCGGGGTTGATTGTACAAACGAAGAAGATATACAGAATAAAACCAACGCCCATGAGAAGTCCCGGAACCATGGCACCGGCAAACATTTGGATTACAGACACACCCGCCATGGGTGCATAGAGGATCAGCATAATGCTCGGAGGTATGAGAATTCCGAGCGTTCCTCCCGCACAGACTACACCGGATGCAAGAGGTTTGGAATATTTAGCAGTGAGCATGGCAGGAACTGCAAGAAGGCCTATTGTTGTGACCGATGCACCGACAACACCGGTCGTCGCGGCAAACAGAATAGCCAGCAACGTTGTTGCGATTGCCAAACCACCTCTTACACCGCCCAGCCATCTGTGAAGTATCTCGAAAGCCTTATCGGCTACCCCGGACTGCTGCATCATATTTCCCATAAATATGAATAGGGGAACAGCTGCAAATATATATTCCGAAAGCGTTCCCGAAACAATTCTGAGGGGTATCATCTTTATGAAAGCATCGCCTCCTGTGAGATATCCAAAAACAAGCCCCACAGTTCCAACGCACATCGCAAACGGAAACCCGGTAACAACCAGCAAAACCAGACTCGCTAACATTAAAACCGTAGTTAACTCAGGACTCATTGCCGCCTCCTCTACCCACAGCAATGCAGGCCTTCAGAAACTCGGATGCTCCTTGTAAAAAAAACAGGATAAATCCATAGAGCAGTACTATTTTAAAAGGCCCCAATTGAGGTCTCCACACACTAGCGTATGATCTTTCTCCCGATGTGATCGCATAAAACGCATTATCTCCAACGACTTTTATAAGGACAATGGCCAGAGGGAAAAAGAGCAAAAGATAGCAGACAATATCTACCCAAGCTCTCGCTTTTGGAGATAGTTTACCCAGAAACAGGTCCATCCTGACATGGTTTTTCATAAGCAGAGTATAGGCCATTCCCAACATTGCATATGAACCATACGTGATATATACCATGTCATAGGCCCAGAAATTAGGCTTGGCAAAGACATAGCGCGTAAACATGTCATAGGCCATGCCAAAAACCAGGATCAGAATCAGAAGGCTTCCGAGTTTTCCGGACCATTCACTTAGAAAGTCAATAGCCTTGATTATCTTCTTCATAGAATACCTCCTTTTTTTAGAGAAGATCAATCAGCATCATCAACACCGGGAACTCAATCTTTCGTTTGCAGTAAAGAGCCCTATGTGTTGTTAAAGCATTTTTTCAGGGTAATATGTTTTTCCGTTCCTAATACTTGACCTTGTCGATGCCTTTTAACCCAAGAATGTCCCTGGCCTCTTGAGGCGTCGCAGACTCGACTCCAAGTTCCTTGGCAATGCGAACAATTTTTGCAACCTGCTCGCCGTTACTCTTTGCCAGAACGCCCTTTTCGATATAAATGTTGTCCTCTAGGCCCACTCGAGTACTGCCGCCAAGCAGAATGGACTGAGTGCATATGGGAAACTGCATGCGGCCGGCCACGCAAACCGAAAATTCAAAATCTTTTATAAGAGACTTGGCATAGTTTACCAGAAACATCAGGTTGTCTGGGGTCGCGGTTATTCCGCCGAGGACACCCATCACGAACTGTATATAAACCGGGGACTTTACATATCCATTGTTTATCATGAAAGCCACGTTATTTATCATTCCCGCATCGTAAACCTCAAACTCAGCTTTAGTGCCTCTCTGATTAAAAATAGCCGATATTTCTTTCAGGGACTTAAACGTATTGGCAAAGATAAAATCTTCCGTGAAAGCGAGGTACTCCTTTTCCCATTCGTACTTAAACTCTTTAAACTTATTCATGGCAGGGAAAAGCCCAAAATTCATTGAACCCGCGTTAAAGGAACCAAGCTCCGGTTCAAATGCCATTACGCCGGATACACGCTGCTCCACAGTCATTCCAGGCGCACCACCCGTCGTTATACCTACAACGACATCACATCTGTTTTTAATATCCGTTATCACCTCTTCATACAGGTCAATATCAGAGATGGGTCTCCCCGTTTCCGGGTCCCGAACATGGATATGGACGACAGCAGCCCCTGCTTCATACGATCTAACCGCCTCATCGGCTATCTCTTTCGGTGTTATGGGTAAATAAGGTGTAAAGGTCGGTGTATGAAGTGACCCCGTTACAGCCGCAGTTACTATTACTTTTTCTTTCAAAGTTAATCCTCCTTTAACTTCAATATAGCGAAAGTTCTCTTGTTTCCCGCATACAGCATGCTGAAGACGATTTCCAGGGAAACAGGGTATGTTCTTCAAGCACGGGCAGGTTTTTTAACTATTGTTCAAGACCATCAAGCAAACGACCTCTTGATCACCATAAGGTATTCCATCGTGAGGTATGTTTCCATCGAAGTATATGCAATCTCCCTCTTCAACGATAAACACCTCGTCTCCATGGTAGAATTTCATAGTTCCCTGGAGGACAAAGAGCATCTCTTCGCTGTCATGCTGAAAAAAAACTTTTTTCTTGGCGTTGAGGGGGATGGTCAAGACGTAGGGCTGCATACTGCGGTTAGGATAGTTATAGGCAATTGATTCATAAGAATAGCCAAATGCCGTGCCCCGTCCAGCGATGACCATTCTTTCGTTCCTCTTTACCAAAGAAAGGGGGTTCTGGCGTACAGACTCCCCTAACAATGCAGATGTTGTTACTCCCAATACTTTTCCTATCTGGGTAAGTGTGCCGACAGGCGGGGCAGTGTCGGATTTCTCCAGTTTGGAGAGATATCCCTTGGAATAACCGGTCGCATCCGACACGTCTTGCAAGGTCAGATTCCTGGCTTTTCGATATCTGTGTATATTCTTCCCAATTTCCGATTCTTTGATCATTTTACGATACCTCGAATTAAGGGTTTTGCGTCAACAATCCATTGAGTTCCCTATGACCTTGGCGTGTATCATATTAGTGAACAAAAGTTTCCTTCTGGAGAATGTCTACATGAACGACGAATTCCTGTCAAGTATTTTTTAGTATATATCATTTAAGAATTAAAGGCTTGTTGCTCTGGTTAGTTTTTAAAAAGCGCGGCCTGTGTCATTTCCAAGCGAACTCCGATGAATCGTTATAGGTGTATACTATATGGGACTTACGCTTGAACTCATGGCTTCTTTAACCTGATAAATTGTCTCGTGGAAACGGGGAACCTGCTGGTATTATATTCCTGAGAATGCTCTGAAAAATTAACCCCGAAAGAGGGAAGAACTGGAATATGCAAATTATTAAAAGTTTCCTTTCGGCTTGATTACTGAATTTGATTGTGCTAACAGCACCTGCGGGATTGTAATTAAAAAACGGATGTTAACGGGTGTATCAGCATAGGCTATGCGAAGGAGGTAAATACTGGTGGAAGTTTTAGAGCAAGGCATTGGAAAACTGTTTACGGATCCCGATGCCGATAAGGCGCGGGAGTTTTTCAGGAAAAAATCCCGCAGGATGGAAAATAAGTTGATGACGCTGAAAGATGCCATCGCGAAATACGTACATGACGGCGATTATCTTGCCATCGGCGGATTTGGAGCCATCAGGACCCCTATTGCCGCCTGTCATGAAATAGTGCGGCAGAGAAGGAAGAAACTTGCTTTCTGCGGCCATACCTCAACGCACGATTTCCAGATTCTGGCTGCGGGAAAATGTTTTGACCGGGTGGATATTGCCTACATAGTAGGGCTTGAGGCCCGCGGTCTCTCAACGGTTGCGAGAAAGTACATGGAAAGCGGAGAAGTTGAAGTTACCGAATGGACAAATTACTGCCTTTCTGCCCGCATGAAGGCCGCTGCCATGGGTGTATCTTTTGTGCCCATAAGAAATATTATGGGTACAGACACATTCAAATACAGTGGCGCAAAAAAGATTAAATGTCCCTTCACGGGTCAGTATTATGTGCTCATGCCTGCTCTGTATCCCGATGTTTCAGTCATACACGTTCATGAGGCAGATGTTTATGGCAACAGCAGGATCAGGGGAATCACGATTTCCGATCTTGACCTGGCCAGGGCATCAAAGCGTCTCATCATAACGGCGGAAAGGATTGTCTCGACGGAAACATTCCGGAATGAACCTACTTATACATCGATTCCCTTCTACCTGGCGGATGCCGTTTGTGAAGTTCCCTTCGGAAGTTATCCCGGCAATATGCCCTATGAGTATTTCTCAGATGAGGAACATTTTAATGAGTGGCTGCAGACGGAAAAAGATCCTGAAGCCTTTGAACAGTTTCTGGAAAAGAATATCTACAGCTGTGAGACCCACTTTGATTACATTCGAAAAAATGGGGGCATTGAAAAGATGTGGGAACTCAGAGCGAAAGAACTCATGGTTGACAACAATGCGAAGTAACAAATGTCTAATGTGCGAAGGAGGAAATAACGCTAATGGCTGACTATAATGCAATGGAAATGATGATATGCAGCGCTGCCCGGGAGCTTGAAGACGGTTCGACGGTTGGTGTCGGGACGGGAGCACCCTGTGCCGCCGCGATGCTTGCACAGAAGACCGGTTCCTCCAATTTGACGATTATGTTTGAGGCGGGCGGCATAGCGCCCCAGCTTCCCGAGATGCCGATTTCCGTAGGTGATTCAAGGACTACCTGGAAGGCCGTTATGGCCAGTGGAATGTGTGAGATTATGGAAACCGCATGTCGCGGCATGCTCGACTATACATTTCTGGGCGGCGCCCAGATAGATATGTACGGGAACCTGAACTCGACTCGCATCGGCGATGACCACCAGAAACCGAAAGTCAGATTTCCGGGAAGCGGCGGGGCAAACGATTTTGGGTCCTTCGCCTGGAGGATGATGGTGATGACACCCCAGGACGCGAAGAGATTTGTGGAGAGAGTCTCATATATCACTACCCCAGGCTGGCTCGAAGGTGGTGATTCAAGGGCGAAATCCGGTCTGCCGCTTAACGCGGGTCCCTACAAGATAATAACGAACATGGCGGTGATGGATTTTGAACCCGAATCCAAACGCATGAGGATTATCTCCATCAATCACGGTTATTCAGAAAAAGACGTTCTCGATAATTGCGGATTTGAACTCCTCAAGGCACCCAGGATAATCGAAACGTCTCCGCCTACTGATGAAGAGCTTCGCATACTCCGTGATGAAGTCGATCCGCTTAAACTCGTCATCGGGCGTTAGGTCAATGGGGTTTTGGTCCCGTAATTCTATAAATTATAATGGATGCTGGGGCTGACCCCGATATTCTTTTTGCGCCAGATAAGAAATACCATTCTCCTGATAATAAAGATTCATGATTTTGCTGGGTTATGAATTGGACACTTGATAGTGCCGTTATTTCAGTTATCCCAAAGAGCATAGGGTGAGAAAACAGGGCATGGGAAAATTAATCTATGCATCGGTAACAGAATTAGCGCGAGCTATTCGAGCAAAGGATGTCTCTTCAGAAGAAGTCGTAACTGCGTATCTGACACGGATCAGTGATATAAACCCCAAGATCAATGCTGTTGTTCAACTGACGTCTGATATGGCACTGGAACAGGCTCGCAAAGCTGACGATGTTCTGGCTCAAGATGGGCCCACAGGGCCATTGCATGGTGTGCCAATGACCATTAAAGATTCTTTTGATACAGCCGGTGTAATTACTTCTTGGGGAACCCCGGGACGGGCGGGATATGTCCCGGATCGGGATGCGACGGTTGTAGCACGGCTGAAAGCAGCCGGAGCCATTCTTTTAGGAAAATCAAATACATCGGAGTTCACACTTACCCACGAAACAGATAATCCAGTCTATGGTCGAACCAATAATCCATACAACCTCGACCGCACGCCCGGTGGCAGCAGTGGCGGTTCGGCTGCTATTGTCACCAGTGGTGGTTCGCCATTCGATATTGGTTCGGATACCGGAGGCAGTATCCGTAACCCGGCCCATTTTTGTGGTCTTGCCGGAATCAAGCCCACATCCGGTCGTGTTTCTCGCACCGGCCATGCTGTGCCACCGGGAGGCTTGCTGGATTGGCTTATGCAGGTTGGGCCGCTCACCCGTTATGTGGAAGATTTAATACTTATTTTGCCACTCATAGCCGGACCGGATAACCTTGACCCCTTCATTGCACCTGTGCCGCTTAATGACCCGAAAACCGTCATATTATCCAAACTACGCGGAACGTTTTATACTGATAACGGCCTTCAAACGCCTATTCCTGAGATTGTCGACGCTGTCAATAAAGCAGTAGTAGCACTATCATCTGCAGGCATTCAGTTTGAGATGAAAAAGCCACCAGGGATCGAAGAAACGCTCGAGATTTTTCTCACGCTCTTTAGCGGATGGGCTAGTGGCGCATCGGTACGATTGCTGTTAGAAAAAGCAGGCACAGCAGAAGAGAAAACATCGCTGGCTAATTACCTAACAACAAAAACCGCTTCTCCGGACGAATTCGTTCGTTTAATTGACCACTGGGGTCGGTTTCGTGCTCGAAGCTTGTCATTCTTCGAGGATTATGACCTGATAATCGCTCCTGTAAATGCCTACGCAGCGATTTCTCACGGCATGTTTGGTGATCTGTATCGTGGTTTCAGTTACGCGATGACTTACAATTTGACCGGCTGGCCGGCAGTAACTGTCAGGGTTGGGACATCACAGGATAAATTGCCCATCGGTGTACAAATTATTGCGCGTCCCTGGTGTGAAGATGTGGCCCTGGCTGTAGCCCAGCATCTTGAACAAAGCTTCGGAGGGTGGCAACAACCAATACTCTGACTTGATCAAAAGTGTCAGGGAAGGTTTGCCATTCCTTGCTTTATGCTTATCTTAAGTGAGACATGGAAACGAAAAGATTTGTATTGACTTTTTGAATAAGAGGCAGGATAGAGCACTGGAATTTCCGATGTTCAAAAATCAAGGAGAAAACAAATGTTAATAATAGAAGACCTGCAGGTTAAAATCGGCAATAAAAAGGTTCTCAAGCATGTAAATCTGGAAATCCAGCCCGGGGAGACACAGATCCTGTTTGGTCCTAATGGATCTGGAAAAACATCTCTCCTGATGACGATAATGGGTTATCCGCAGTACAAAATTACCGGCGGAAGGATCCTGTTCAAGGGTGAAGATATTACGCATATGACGATTGATGAGAGGGCGCGTCTCGGCGTAGGGATGTCCTATCAGCGTCCGCCCAGCATACAGGGTTTAAAAACGCGGAGGATGGTCCAGGTGTGTGGGAATGGACATATCGATGTCGATACGCTGGCGGAGAAGATGAATTTTACAGAGTTCCTTGAGCGTGACATCAACGTGGGCTTCTCAGGCGGCGAGATCAAGCGCTCCGAACTTCTGCAGTTAATGGCCCAGGATGCCGAACTGTCGCTTTTTGACGAACCTGAATCAGGCGTTGACCTTGAAAATATCTCTCTGATAGGGAATACGATAAACACTCTGCTGCAACGGGTTAATGGAACACAGTATGATAAAACTACAAAACGTATTGCCAGGGAACGGACAAAAATGGGCCTGATTATAACACACACGGGACTTATCCTCGATTATGTAACGGCGGATAAGGGGCTGGTTCTTTATAACGGCACAGTAGCAGGCAGGGGCAACCCGGTGGAAATATTCAAGCAGATAAAGAAGGCGGGATACAAGGAGTGTGCACGATGCGCGGCTTAGATGATATGGCCTACAAGGCGAAAGACAAGAAGGCGGCAATTGGGCCGGACATTGATCTGGACAGCTATTCTCTCAAGTCCGCGACACATGCGGATGTGAAAAATCTGGGCACTATACCTGAAGAAGATAGAGAAAGAATGACCCTTGCCGGTCTGGATGCCAGCGAGAAAGAGCGTGCCGGTACGTATATTCAAAGGGATGCCACGGCTGTTCACTCCGGTTCAAATATAGATGGCCTGGAGATAATACCCATAAGAAAAGCGCTCAAAGAAATAGACTGGATAAGAGATTACTACTGGAAACTGGCCTCTGTGGACACGGACAAATATACGGCGCGTGTCCGGCTCGATCTACAAGACGGCTATGTCATACGAGCGCTTCCCGGCAAGAAGGTAACACTTCCAGCGCAGGCATGTCTCTACCTTGAAAAAGAGGGTTTTAATCAGAATGTGCATAATATAATTATAGCCGAGGAAGAATCGGAACTACATGTAATATCCGGATGCGCAAGCGCTTCTCACGTAACGCGGGGCCTGCATGCGGGAGTCTCCGAATTTTATGTGAAGAAGGATGCCAAGCTGAGTTTTACCATGATTCATCACTGGGCGGAGGATGTGGTAGTGAGGCCCAGATCTGTGGGAATAGTCGAAAAGGGCGGTCTTTTTCTCAGTAATTATATCTCCATGAAACCGGTAAAGTCCGTCCAGACATACCCTACAACATATCTTGTGGGGAAGGGGGCGGTTGCCCGTTCCTACAGTCTGCTTGTCGGAAGCCCCGGTTCGGAACTGGATGTGGGTGGACGTATTTACCTTCAGGCAAAGGATACGCGCGCGGAGATTGTCTCGCGGGCCATTACCAATGGGGGGAATATAATTTCACGCGGTGATATCATAGGTGAGGTGCCTGGAGCAAAAGGGCACTTGGAATGTCACGGCCTTATCCTTAATGGCGGTATTATGCAGGCAATTCCCGAATTGAAAGGTATGGTTGACGGAGTGGAGCTGTCGCACGAGGCGGCAGTCGGCAAAATCGCGCAGGAGGAAATACTCTATCTGATGTCACGCGGTTTGACGGAAGAAGAGGCAACCGCGACAATAGTGAGAGGCTTCCTGAGCGTGGATATTCCCGGTCTTCCGGCACCGCTCAAGGCGGAGATAGATCGCGCGGTGGAACTGAGCCAGAAGGACGTTATGTAGGGTTTTGTTTAATTGGGGTCAGCGCCCAATTAAAATCGGTTTACAGTTTACGGTTGCACAGTTTACGGTTTTTCAATGAACTATGCGACGATTGAAATGACAAGGGGGGCAGACTCAATTTATGAAATTAATTTGAGTCTGCCCCCCTTTTATTTTGTAGCCCATCTCCTAAAATTATTGGTTCGCTGGCAATGCCCGGCGGTTAAATATAAACGCCGTGATCAGACCGGCGATAATGTGCCAGATTCCCCACCATGCAACAAGGATGGCCATTCCCCCCAAACCTTCAAAAAAATTGAAAACCAGAACCAGTCCAAGGGCGGAATTCTGGATTCCGACTTCGATACAGACAGCCCGTGAATCTACCTCATTGAGTTTGAAGAACCGGCCTGACCAGTAGCCCAGGTTGAGGGCTAATGCGTTATGGATAAAGACAAATATAACAACCAGTCCGATAACCTTGAGGAAAATACTCCAGTTTGCCGCCAGCGCTCCGCAGACAATGGCAATGAAAAAGACAAGAGTAAAGATTTTGAACGGACGCCTGACCCTGTCTGCGAGTGTTGGGAAAATACGTGACAGTGTGAGGCCGACAACCAGGGGAATGCCCAGGATCATGAAGATAGTGATGAACACATCCATAGGGCTGAGGCTTACCCTTCGCAAGATTTCGTCAGTGGGAGGGTAAAGGCTGCCCCACAAGGCCAGATTGAGTGGGGTCATTACAATGGCCGCGGCTGTGGAAATAGCAGTCATGCTGATAGACAGTGCGGAATTTCCTTTGGCCAGATAGGTAATAATGTTCGACAGGTTTCCTCCCGGGCACGCAGCTACGAGAATCATGCCCAGTGCTATGGAGGGTTGAGGCCGTATAATGAGGACGAGCAAAAAGGTAAAGGCGGGGAGCAGAATAAACTGGGCGCCCAGCCCAATGGCAGGAGCCTTCGGTGATACAATGACCCGCTTGAAATCTTCCAGTTTTAGGTCCAGGGCAACCCCTAACATCATGAGCCCAATTGCCATATTAACCACCAAGAGACCCTGAGCATTAAAGTTAAGCCTGATCTGATCTACCATCGCTACATCCATGCGTTTCCCTCCTTCTGATGGACCTAAATTATCATTTTGATAAGATATTCCTTTCTGACTATCGAGTATAGGTAGTGCAAACTTTGTTTGTCAATTCAATAATAGCTAAAAAAGCGTTGACAAGCAAGCACATAATGAATAGCATTCAGTAGGTGAAAGACATTCATAGCAAAACATGGAAGGGGTCTGATTATGTATAAAGATTTGGGGAGGAAGACGGCGGTTGTTACAGGATCCGGAAAAAGAACTGGGATTGGCTATGCGATTGCGGAGAAACTGGCTTCCTGCGGCGCGAATGTCATTATTGCCGATCTCGGGAAGACTCTTGCCGGGGACAAGATAAAGACGGGCACATGGGAAGAGATGGAGGGTATAGCGGGGAACCTTGCCAACGATTTCGGCGTTAAAACCCTGGCCGTCAATGTCGATGTTACCGATAACGAATCAATCAGACAAATGGCCGGCAGAATAGGGGAGCGGTTTGAGCGAGTTGACATTCTCTGCAACAATGCGGGCGCGTCCTTCGGCGTTCCCGACGCGGCACATACCTACAATGAAGATGCTTGGATGAAAACGATAGATGTGAATCTCCACGGTGTATTCAGGGTTTCAAGGGCGATTATCCCCATGATGACGGGAGCGGGGGGGAGCATAATAAACACTGCATCAAAGGCGGGGAAAAAGCCGCCACTGTTCAACGGCGCCTATGCGGTAGCCAAAGCGGGTGTGATTATGCTTACAAAGGTAATGGCAGGGGAGCTTGCCGGGGCGGGCATCCGTATAAACGCGATTTGTCCGGGCCAGATAATGACAGATCTGGAAAGATGGCGCTTCGGTTTGGAAGCGGAGGTTTACGGAACCACCATTGAGGAGCGGGAAAAGGAGATGTGCAAGACAATTCCGCTGGGACGTATCGGTACGCCGGGAGAGGCCGCGAATCTTGTGGCATGGCTTGCGTCTGATGAATCGTCTTATATCACCGGACAGGCGATAAATGTGACCGGTGGCCAATTAATGGAATTATAAGAATGGAGGATTAAGCGTGGAAAAAATAACAGGTGGTCAGTTAATGGCGCAGTCCCTTATTGAAAGGGGAATCGAATACATTTTCACGATAAGCGGTGGTCATATAACGCCGATTTATCAGTATCTTGAAGGTTCGTCTGTTAAATTGTTCGATACGCGTCATGAGCAGGCGGCGGTATTTATGGCGGAGGCGTGGGGGAGAATGACGCGTAGTCCCGGTACTGCGATGGTCACGGCAGGCCCCGGATTTACCAACGCGCTTTCTGGAATCGCAAACGCGCGTCTGGCAAATTCGCCCCTGGTTCTTATCTCCGGTTGTGTCGGGCTTGCGTCAACGGAAAAGCTTGATCTGCAGGACATGTGCCAGCTTCCTGTAATAAGCCCGATGGTAAAAAAGGCCTTCGTTTGCCACAACCCGGAGAGAATTCCGGAATTCATTGACCTTGCCTACCGCACCGCGGCAACAGGAAGACCGGGCCCGGTTTATCTTGAATTGCCTGTTGATATGTTAAACGCGGAAACGAACCCTGAAACTGTTAAAAAAATACATACGGATGTTAATTCACATCCGTTTGATCCGGATAAAGTGGGAGAATTGATAGAGATGATCGGAGAGGCAAAAAACCCGATTGTGATCGCGGGAAGCGGAGCATGGTATTCGAATGCCGGGGAGGAACTGGTTCGATTCATAGAAAACACCGGCATTCCCGCATTTACGTCGTCACTTGGAAGAGGAATAATTCCCGATACCCACCCACTCTGCTTCGAGTCATCGCTGGCGATTAGACCGGGCGCGGCGCTGGTAGCGAATATGACCGCCGATCTGATTATATTCCTTGGAACAAGAATGGGATTATTTTACATATTCGGGGATATCTTCAACAAAGAAGCCCGTATTATCCAGGTTGATATCGAACCGGAAGAAATAGGGCGCAACCGTTCTGTGGATCTTGCGGTCATGAGTGATATCAGGGCTTTCCTGAAAGAGTGCAACCGGGCAATTGTTCAGAAAGGTACAGGTGATGAATTAAAAGGCAGATTCAGCAACTGGGTTTCAACCCTGGAGAAGGCAAAAGATGATGGAAGGGCACAGGCGATACCCGACTGGGAGAACAATAATGTGCCCATACATCCGATGCGTCTCGCAGAGGAAGTGAACAGCTTCATGAATAGGGATGATGATATTGTCGTGGCCGACGGAGGCGACACGCAGATCTGGATGGGCATGACGAGAACAGTCAGAAAGCCCGGGCATTATCTTGAATCAGGGCTGTACGGATGTCTCGCGGTCGGTCTCCCCTACGCCAACGCGGCAAAGCTGCTTAATCCTAACAAGAGGGTCTGTCTCGTTATAGGAGATGGATCGGTGGGGTTTAATTTTATGGAGTTTGAAGTTGCCATAAGGAGAAAGCTGCCCATAGTCGTGGTAATCAGCAATGATCTGGGGTGGGGAATGATAAGACACAGCCAGGAATTGAGCATAGGCCATGCCATAGAGGACGGCACATATATAGGCAGGGTAGATTATCATAAACTGGTCGAAGCGCTTGGCGGTAAGGGAATGTATGTTGAAAGACCTGAGGATATTCGTCCGGCCCTGGAAGAGGCGTTTGCCTCTGGCATGACCACGTGCATCAATATAATGACCGATCCAACTACTATAAGTCCTGGCAGTGTTGCTCTGGCAAGTCTGGGTGCATATAAGGCGGGATGAGAGAACAAAATAATTGGGGACAGGTTTAAACCTGTCCCCA
>JAGGXJ010000048.1 GCA_021163105.1 Syntrophobacterales bacterium | reverse complement strand
GAGTCTTATTTTTAAGATCAAGCTGGCTCATGAAAAAAGCCGCAGGATCTATGGCAGTCCCAGGATTACCGCTGAATTGCATGCAAGCGGCATCAGATGCGGTAAGGACCGTATTGCCCGTCTTATGTGTCAGAAAGTCGAGCGTTGTTTACAGTTTATCGGGATAAAAATATTCAAGCAATTTTTCCTCCTAATAATATGATCAACCACAAAAATACTAAGAGACCATGCCCTTAAAAAACCAATGAAAAAATCACACAACCCAAGCAATGCGCCCGACCGCCAAAGGCGGTCTTGAATCAACTCGAAAAATCACCCGCTTGGCAGCGGGTGAGTTTAATCGTTATGTTTGAGCGAATGAAGATATGAATGACATAAAAACCATCGCTGCTGTTGCAGGATCCGCCATAGGCGCTCTTGGGTTCCTCTATGGTTTTTTTAAAGACAGGCAGGTTAGACAGCTTGAAAAGAGAGCTAAGGCTCCCCATTTTGTCCCGAGATGCCTACAAATAGATGCGTCGACTAAATCAATGCCTCAAAAAGGTAAACCCTTCTATTCATATCGGAAGGAGGCGGGTGGAATTGATGGCGCCCTCTTCGAAATGGAGACATACGAAACGTCCGTTCCCACTGATTACCCCGACAATAGAGTTGTTTCTATCGTCGTAAAGAATGATGGGTCGAGACTTCGATTTTTCCGAGCAGAGAGCGACGAGAAAGTCACCATGCTAAGATTTCATTTTGATGACCATTATGAGTTCCGGTATTTTCTCAGCAAGGAAAACCTTGGCAGATCGCTGTCGGTGAAAATTACCTATGAAACAGAGGCTGGATTGCAGAGAAAACAAGTTTGGTCCCTCCAAAAGGGAAAACTATCCATGACAAGACTGAAACCAACGGCAGTGTAGCGTAAGGGCTCTGAATTTCAGAAACACAATACTAAATTATTTTTGAAGGCATGATAAATATGCCATCATATTTCAACAAACTCGCCGCGAGTGTAAAATAATAACAGTGATTGGAGTCTGTCTATGGAATGCAAAAAAGAAGAAAATCTGGAGCTGTGCAACTGCACCTATGAACCGTGCAGCCGCAAGGGAACATGTTGCGACTGTATCCGCTTTCACCTGAAAATGCGTGAACTTCCAGCCTGTTGTTTCGACAAGGAAGCAGAGCGCACCTATGATCGAACTTTCGAACACTTCGCTCGCCTGGTTATGGAAAACAGGCTGTAATGATGCAGGGGAAAGTACCATTTTGGGATGAAAACTACATATGTATCGGCTGACCATCCACTGCACGCATCTGTTCCATCACCACCTCGGACATGGTCGGGTGCGCATGGATCATTTCCGCAATTTTTTCGGGCAGCAACCCGCCGGCTTTAGCCAGAAGAATCTCATGGATCAATTCCGTGGCATCATGCCCTACAATATGGGCACCTAAAATCTCATGCGTTTCCGGATCATACAGGGTTTTCACCATGCCTTCGGTTTTACCGATTGCAACAGCTTTACCCACTCCTCTGTACGGATAGATAGCCTTTTTGTAGGGGATGTTCTGATCTTTCGCCTGATCTTCTCTAAGGCCGAAACTTGCCAGTTGAGGTTCACAATAGATAGCTGATGGTATTTCATTCAGATTAACTCGAGGCTGAGGTGTATGCCCGGCAATATACTCGCCTACAATCTCACCTTCCTTTGAAGCCACATGTGCCAGAAGCGGCGTTTTCACCACATCGCCGATGGCATATACTCCCTCGACCTGTGTCTGATAATAATCACCCACCGGGATATAATCCTTCTCGGCTTTCAGCCCGATATTCTCAAGACCTATTTCATCGGTATTCGGAGTCCGCCCGAACACACATAAAATCTTTTCCGCCTCTATTTTCCTTGAGTTGCCATCTTTTTCCGTGAGGGTAACCGTCACTTTTCCGGATGTCTTCTCCAAGGAATTCGCCCGCGCTCCCGTAATTACATCGATGCCACTATCCTTAAAGGATCTTTCGAGAACGGCCACCGCTTTTGCATCTTCAAGGGGTAGAATGTGTTTCTCCATCTCTACAAGGTGTACCTTTACACCGAATGTGTTCATGATATAGGCAAATTCACATCCGATGGCACCCGCTCCAAGTATGACCAGACTGTCGGGCAGTTCCTTGAGAGAAAGAATCCCAGTCGAAGAAAGTACCTGTTTTTCATCAAACTCAAATCCTTTTATCTGCGAAGGACGAGATCCTGTGGCAATTACAATGTTTTTTCCTGTAATTTCGGTTTGATCTTCAAGAATTACTTTATTCTTTGAAACAATTACGGCGGTACCCTGGACATAATCAACCTTGTTTTTTTTCAGTAGATATTCGACACCTTTGACCAGAGACCGTACTGCCGCTCTGGACTGCTCCTGTACATATCCGTAATCAAACTTTTTGGAATCAACAACAAGCCCCATCTTTTCCAGCTCAAAACGAGAATGGAAAATGCCCGCATTGTGAATGAGATTTTTTGTCGGGATACATCCCTGGCTTACGCAAACACCTCCAGGGGCGTTTCTTTCTATAACACATGCCTTCATACCCAACTGGGCAGCCCTGATGCCGGTAACATATCCACCGGGACCACCCCCCATTATTACTACATCATATCCATTCTCTTTTGTCATTGTTACAACTCCAATTCTATTTCTCTCTCAATTATAAAAAATGGGGGTATTTCCGGATGGAAGACAGCTAATTGCTATATCTTGAGAGTTCCTATCAGGTTGTTTATATCACTGATGCCCTTTTCCGTCATGTATTTCCTCATATCATCAACAATATCAACAGCTATGCCAGGGTTGATAAAGTTCGCCGTTCCCACCTGGACTGCTTTTGCACCCACAATGAGAAATTCGATAGCGTCACGAGCGTTCATTATCCCACCCACACCTATAACCGGTATGGAAACCGCATTCACCACTTCCCATACCATTCTGATTGCGACCGGTTTTATCGCCGGACCGGACAGGCCGCCTGTAACATTTTCCAGATGCGGGATTCTCTTCTCTATATCTACCGACATTCCTGTAATCGTATTGATGAGAGAAAGCGCGTCGGCGCCGGCAGCTTCAGTTGCTCTCGCAATCTCTGTTATGTCCGTTACATTCGGAGTAAGCTTCACAATAACCGGAAGGCGGGAGGCATTTTTCACGGCCCTTGTAATCTCTCCGGCAAGGATCGGATCGGAGCCGAAAGCTATCCCTCCCCTCTTGACATTGGGACAGGATATGTTTACCTCAACCGCGGCTACACCCTCGGCATCATTGAGAATTTCCACGACATTTACATAATCCTCGATGGTTTCTCCGAATATATTCGCGACCACCGGGGAATTGGTCCCGCGGAGCCAGGGCAACTTTTCATCAATGAACGCTCTTACGCCCACATTTTGGAGACCTATGGCGTTGAGCATTCCGGAGGCTGTTTCTATAATCCTCGGCGGGGGATTCCCCTCTCTCGGCTTCAGGGACAATCCCTTGACAACAATGGCGCCCAGACGATTAAGATCAAAATAATCAGAATATTCCTCACCATAGCCGAATGTGCCCGACGCGGTTATAATCGGGTTTTTCAGCGCCAGTCCTCCTATATCAACTCCCATTTTCAATTTCATATCACTATCCGTTATGGTCACTGAATTCTATGCTGTTGATATCAAACACCGGCCCTTCTTTGCAAACCCTGACCAGACCGTCGGATTTTGTTTTCACAACACACCCGAGACAAGCACCGATACCACATGCCATACGTTCTTCAAGAGAAACCTGGCAGGCAACGTGCTGATCCCTCAATAACTGGTGCAAACTCCTGAGCATTGGATTAGGACCGCAGGAGTATATCCGGGAATCATTGCCCAAATAGAGTTCCATATCGCGTCCGAAGAGCTCTGTCACCGAACCGGGATGTCCCCAGCTTCCATCATCTGTACTTATCTTTACAACAGAGCAAATCCCGTTAATCCTGTCCATACCCACAAGTGCTTCCAGATTTCCCGCTCCCATGTAACAGATTATTTCCGCATGGTTACTGTCTTTCTCACAGTACTCCGCCAGAAATGAAAGGGGCGCTATACCGACCCCTCCGGCTATCAGAACTATTTTGTCGCATTCCGAAGGGAGATCAAACCCCTTTCCAAGCGGTCCCAGTATATTCAGAATATCGCCCTCTCTCAATCTGGAAAAAACCTCTGTCCCCTTCCCCACAACCTTGTACAGAATCTCCAGAAATGTATTCTTACCATGGGAGTATACCGAATAGATACTGAATGGTCTGGAAAGAAAGGGATGGTTACAGCTTTTCACTCTCACCATGACAAATTGCCCCGGAAGAGATTCCTTGAAGGAGGAGGGTACCTTCAGAACTATCAGGAAATGTCCTCCGACTGTTTCCCTTTGAGAAAAGACTGTTGCGGAGATATAAGATTTCATAATTCTTTCATTTTGAGAGGTGTGAATAACTATTATTTGTCATTTCGAGCGCAGGGAGAAATCTTAACAAACTTGTATTATTAAGATTTCTCGTCGCCGACGCTCCTCGAAATGACAAAAATTCAAAGTTCTCATTTTAAAAATCCGCCCACATAATAAGAGCGTTTTCACCTGTATCGGTGTAGTAAAAGGGCCTTGTCCCTTTTACTACAAAGCCAAATTTTTTGTATAACTCCAATGCTGCCTCGTTCGATTCTCTCACCTCAAGAGTGGCATATCTGGCGCCCCTGCCGGAGGAGATGTTTATCATCATTGAGAGAAGTCTCGAGGCCACATTGCACCTCTTCCAGTCTTTATGTACGGCGATGTTCCTGAGATGGATTTCGTCGTAAACTATCGCGAAGCTTATATAGCCGATAATCTGCCCTTCTACAAGCCCCACAAGATCATGGCAGAATGAATGTTTCATCTCCTCCAGAAACATACCTTCCGACCAGGGTGTCGGGAAGGAAACAGATTCAATCGACAGAACCTCCTCCAGATCATCCATCGTCATATCGCGCGTTTCAATATCTACAACTGTCTCTACTGCAGTTTTATTTTTCATTTAAAGAGTCTTCAGAAAAGAAAATTTTCTTAATGGAAGACACCACGGATCAATCATCGGCTTTTCTGTTTAACAGTTCACTGGCAAGGTAAATATTTTTTCTTCCATAATCTTTTATAAGATCGGCAGATTCGACAAGTTTCTTTTTTCTTCTCATATCAGGTATCTTGAGCAGCATGGGAAGATTTACGCCGGTAATCACCTCTACCTTTTCCTCTTTCAGAAACGACAGTGAGATATTTGAAGGTGTGCCGCCGAACAGGTCCGTTAAAATGAGTACGCCATTCCCATGGTCAGCTTTTTTTATAGCAGTAGTGATCTCTTTTTTGACATCTTCCACGGCCTTTGTCGAGTCCACTGAAACAGGAGCAACTCCCTCCATATTGCCCCTTATCATCTCGGCAGCCTTTATCAGTTCACATCCGAGGTCACCGTGGGTTATAATTAGCACACCTATCATCTTTCCCCCAAAACAGTTTATTTCTAATTTCCGGACGAACAGTAAATAATTAACCCGTTATTGTCAAGAAAATCCATCCTTGACATGCCACTATACTTCAATTTATATTTCCGAAATCACAAAAGAATGGTGACTTGCAATGAGCACAAAGATAAAAGAAATATGCCCGAACTGCGGCGCGGAGTTGGAATCTTATCATAACCCGACACCCACTGTCGATATCATTATTGAGATCGACAAAAAGGGCATCATCCTGATAATGAGGAAAAATGAACCCATTGGCTGGGCAATCCCCGGCGGCTTTGTCGATTATGGAGAATCCCTGGAGGATGCTGCTATCAGGGAAGCAAGGGAGGAAACATCCCTCAATGTGACGCTTACCGGTCAATTGCATACATATTCAAAGCCCGACAGGGACCCGCGGCAGCATACCATATCCACTGTCTTCACAGCCGAAGGACACGGAACCCCCAGGGCCGCGGATGATGCCGCGGACATAGGAATCTTCACGGAAAATACCCTGCCCGGTTCTATCATGTTTGACCACAGGGAAATACTCTCAGACTACTTTCGCATGACCGGAAGCAAAAAACAGGGATAATTGGATTACCGCTCTATGGACTTAAAAAACAGCTCACTTATTCTTGAGGGCGGAGGACTTCGGGGGATCTATACGTCAGGCGTTCTTCGCTTCTTTATGGATCAAAAACTCTTTTTTCCCTACGTGATCGGCGTTTCCATGGGAGCCTGCAACGCGGCGAACTATGTTTCCCGCCAACCCGAAAGAAACCGGATCGTCAATACCCGGTTTGTCAACGATTCCCGCTATCTCAGCTATCTCCGTCTGCTGACTGGAGGCGAGCTTTTCGGCATGAAGTTTATTTTTGATACAATCCCCAATTCTCTGGTTCCCTTCGATTATCAGACTTTCAGGGAAAGTGACGTAAAATGTATTACCGTCGTTACGGACTGCAAAACCGGCGAACCGCTCTATTTTGAGAAGGGCGAACTCGGTGAGGACTATCTTTCAATACTCCAGGCATCCACCTGTTTGCCCTTTATATCAAAACCGGTTCAATACAACGGGCATATTTTGATGGACGGCGGGATCTCTGATTCCATACCAATTCACAAAAGTATCAATGACGGAAACCGAAAAAATGTTCTCATCCTTACACAACCGAAGGGTTATCGAAAAAAGAACTCTGAATTCAATGGATTCACGCGAATGCGCTACCCGCGGTTTCCGGGTTTATGCGAGGCCCTTGCCAACAGATATATAAGGTACAATAAAACGATGGATTTTATCGATAAGCAGGAGCAGCAGGATGAGGTTTTCACCATCAGGCCCATCTCAGCACTGCCAGTGGGGCGTATCGAACGAAACAAGAACAAGCTCTATGCCGCCTATGACCAGGGCTATCTGGACGCGGCGGAATCTTATGAAGGACTTAGCCGGTATTTGACAGATGTATCGAGGTCTTGAGGTGAAGTGAAGGAAGCATGACTTTTTCCAGGGAAATCCTCTGATGTTCAAAATCCTCTTCCGTTTCCAAGATTGGACACGAAATCATATCACCAAATCGGAGAGTTACCCGGGCGAAGGGTTTAGGAAGCATGAATCTGTCCCAGCTTCCGAAATACCAAGCTCTATCAGCGCTCGTATAAAAAGGTACAATGCCCGCATTCGCGACGGATGCCAGACGAATTGCCCCGGGTTTTACAACCCCCGCAGGCCCTGTTGGGCCGTCTACAATATGCGCTGCAAGTCCTGTTTGCTTTAACTTGAGAATCATTCTGCTTAACGCCGAGCGGCCGCCCTTTGATGAAGAACCCCGCACGGTGTACCACCCCGTCCTGCTCGCTACCCCGGCAATGAACTGCCCATCCATACTTCTGCTGATCATAAGACTCGGCCCGTATTTACTATATTTTTTAAAGTGGCGAATTCCGGAAAAGAATTGCTGGTGCCAGCAACAGAGAAGCACTCTGCCACCGTTATTGATATGGTCAAGCCATTTGTCCTCATTCTCAACGGTGAGGCGAAACGTTGCAGAATAAATTCGTATAACCCAGTAAATAAAAAACAGGAATGGCTTTGATGTAATAATGGCAAATTTAAGATTTTTTGACATGGAACCCGTTCTCCCGGCTCCTCTAACAATTTAAAAATACATTAATGCGCTTCGATGCTACCTTACCTGTATTTTTCATAACTGACAATCTCTTTCAGGCCCTTCTTTGTCGTATTTTCGAAAAATGCACCCGATTCGGCAGGATATCCCAGAAGCCTTAGTGCCACAGCCTGCACATCATCAAGGATTTCAAGATATTTTTTCACTGCGTCATTGTTGAAGGAGCCGATCCAGTATGTTCCCCAGATCTTCAACACGGGCAGTCAGCGTCAGTTAGCTAAAGGAAATGGAAGCATTAACCAGCATACCAAAATCACCCATATACCCGCCACGATTCGTATTGAGGTTCATTCCACATGCCACAACCAAGACCGGCGCTTGTGCGATAAATGCCTGATTTGCGCATAAAGGCACCATGTCCTTTATACGCTTTTTATCCGTAATGATTATATAGTGCCAGGGCTGGGGGTTGCTCTTACCCTTCAGGCTCCCATAGCTGCTGCCTGACTGTACAGGTAATCGCTCTCACCGGACAAATTCGCTTCCTTCACTGACAGGTACTCGTCAAAGTCCTTCATCACGTCGATGATGCCGTTTGGAGTTATTTCGACAATCCTGTTTGCCACGGTGGACACGAACTGATGGTCATGGGAGGTAAAAAGCACCACCTCTGGAAAAGCCATCAGGCCGTCATTCAAAGCGGTGATTGACTCAAGATCGAGATGGTTGGTGGGCTCATCAAGAATAAGGGCGTTGGCGCCGGAGAGCATACAGCGCACCCTCTCGCCACCTGAGAGAACAGATGTCTTTTTCATCGCCTCCTCTCCGGAAAAAAGCATTTTGCCCAGAAACCCCCGGACAAAACTCTCATCCTCCTTTGGAGGTGCATACTGACGTAGCCAGCCGATAAGATCAAGCTCCTCATTATTGAAATAGGCGTTATTCTCTTTCGGGAAATAGGCGTTGCTGATGGTCACTCCCCAGCGGAAACTGCCTTTATCCGGCTCAAGCTCCCCGGCCAGAATCTGGAACAGGGTGGTTTTTGCAAGGCTGTTAGCACCGGCAAAAACGATCTTGTCGCCCTTGTTGACCGTGAGCGTGAGATCCTCAAACATGGAAACCCCATCGATCGCTTTGGAAAGACCGTTGATTTCCAGAATGACATCTCCACAGGGCCGTTCAGGCTTGAAGGTGATGTAGGGATATTTTCGGGAGGAAACCGGCATATTCTCGAGAGTGAGCTTCTCAAGCAGCTTCTTCCGTGAAGTGGCCTGCTTGGCCTTGGAGGCGTTGGAACTGAAGCGCCGGATGAATTCCTTGAGCTCCT
>JAGGXJ010000100.1 GCA_021163105.1 Syntrophobacterales bacterium | reverse complement strand
CGGTAGGTAACCCTGGTTTTTTCCTTAAGACCATGCGGCGTTAATATATAAAAATAGGCGCGTTTTTTATTGCTTTTTTTGAAGGCGTTTGCTTTGAGGAACCCTTTGTTTATCAGAGCATTGACAATATAGTTGACTTTGCCCAGGCTGATACCCAGTCTGGAGGATAGCTCACGCTGAGTTATGTGGGGAGATGCTTCCAGCTCTTTTAACAGTCTGAGAAGCTCTTCATCTTGGAGATCGTTCACGGGACAAGCCTCCGTTATGAATCAAAAGCAGATATTTACAACTTGCAAGCTTCGTTCACTTCTTGAACTAAGCGAATATTAAAGAGACTTTTAATTAAAGTCAAGGGAAAAGAAGCCTTGAAAGGAAATGTTTAATGGTTAATTAAAAAGATTAAAAGACAAAAAGCAGGACATGACCCTTTTTATTCTAATACCGCAAGTGTCGTGTCGATATCTTCATCGGTATGCGCGAGGGAAACGAAGGAGGCCTCGAATTGTGAAGGGGCGATCATTACTCCCCCCGCCAGCATCTTCCCAAAATGGCGCGAAAAGAGTTTTGTGTCGCTCTTAGCGGCCGAGGCAAAATCGATAACGTCTTCCGGTGCGAAAAAGAGGGTGAACATGGAACCCACCCGGTTTATCCGGTGTGAAATTCCTTTTTTTTCAAGTGCTTTCCCGATCCCGGCACACAGGCGCACGGCTTTCTCCTCAAGCGCGTCGTACACGCCGGGTTCTTGCAGGCAATTGAGAGTGGCGATGCCCGCCGCCATAGCCAGTGGATTGCCCGAAAGTGTGCCGGCCTGATAAACCGGGCCTGCTGGAGCCAGGTTTTCCATTATATCCCTTCTGCCACCGAATGCCCCAACCGGAAGGCCGCCGCCGATAATTTTCCCGAGACATGTCAAATCGGGTTTTATGCCGGCAATATTCTGAAAACCACCATATGCCAGCCTGAAGCCGGTGATTACCTCGTCAAATATCAGAAGAATGTCTCTCTCGGCTGTAATCTCACGCAACCCTTCGAGAAACCCCGGAACTGGTGGAATAACGCCCATATTCCCGGCAACCGGCTCAACGATTATACACGCAATTTCATCTCTATACCGGTCTACTGCGGACTTTGCCGCTTCGATATCATTATAGGGAACAGTAATCGTTAATTTCGCGATCTCTTCAGGCACGCCGGGACTGCCGGGTATGCCCAGCGTGGCGATGCCTGATCCAGCCTTTACCAGAAGCGAATCAGCATGGCCGTGGTAACATCCCTCAAACTTTATAATCCTGTTTCTCTTTGTGTATCCACGGGCAAGCCTGATCGCGCTCATCGCGGCCTCGGTCCCGGAACTGACCATTCGTACCATATCGATCGACGGAATTGCATCGGCAACAAGTCTTGCCATTTCGATCTCCATTCCCGTCGGAGCGCCATAACTTGTGCCTCTCTCCACGGCCTGCCTTATCGCATCCGCCACCGCGATAAAGGCGTGTCCGAGGATCATCGGCCCCCATGAACCGATGTAGTCTATATATTCCTTCCCATCAACATCGTACACCTTCGAACCCGAAGCCCTGCTTATAAATACCGGATCGTGTCCGACCGACCCGCAGGCGCGCACGGGACTGTTCACACCACCCGGGATGTATCTTTGCGCCTCTTGGAAAAGTGATTTGGATATATTCATCTAAAAATACTCCATACTGCTCTTTTTGAATTCTTTGAGGCTCCTGAGAATCTTGTATTCCCCGATTCCGATGGCCGACGAAATACCACCTGTAAATTCCTTCATTCTGTCCTTTCCAGAGGTCTCTTCCGGGTCTTCCTCGGGCAGATGTACCATCGTGAAAATGTTATATATTCCCTCAAGGGAAGGCGTTCTTTCGTAACAATGGGTTATCTCTTTGTAAGACGCAAGGATAAAGCCTGCCTCTTCACATCTCTCTTCCGGAACGGCCCAGATAACCATGGCATTCTCGGAGAAACCCGCACGGCGGTGTCTCAGTACCGCGCCAAATCTGCGCATAATCCCCTTTTCTTTCAATCCCTTCAGGACATCGATAACATCGTCCGCGTTTATCCCGATTCTTTCCCCGATAGTCTCAAAAGGCCTTTTTTCAAGGGGAATATCTCCCTGTACCTGCCGGGCAACTTTTTTTTCTATTTCTATAAGTACGGACATAAAATTCACTGCCTCCCAACTTCCATCCAGCGGGAAAGATAATACCACACGCGTGCATTTTATGACAAATATTTCTTGACAACTGCTGCGTCCACAGTTAGATAGAGCAAGCTGTTTTTCTTGTGCTAATCTTGGTCCGGCAGATAGAGAAGGTCTGGAGCAAGATCATATCATGGGAAAACAGGCAAACACTACATCGGGGGTATTTTAGTATGAGAAAATCTTTAAAAGGTATTACCATTTTCATGATCAGCGCAGGACTTCTACTCATAACTGCCGCCATCGCGGTCGCGGCTGAAGCTTCACCTGACACCATCATAAGCAACAAAACTATGATAGTTGCGTGTAGCATTATCGGTGCTGCCATTGTTATGGGATTCGGCACGCTTGGTCCCGCCCTGGGAATGGGAGGAGCAACAAGCGGTGCATTGGGTGCAGTTGGCAGAAATCCCGACGCTCATGGTAAAATTATGCTTACCATGCTGGTTGGTTTGGCCATGATAGAATCCATCGCTATCTACGCGCTGGTAATAGCACTGGTTATAATCTACGCCAATCCGCTGCTTAAGTTCATAGGTGTATAATTATTTGATTTGTCTTTATCGATAAAGGGGAAGGAAACGAATAACAAAAGTTTCCTCCCCCTTTATACATCTTCTACAACCTTCGAGCGCATGGTTTTTTTCTCAGACTGGATGTGTTTCAGTCTGAGTACTTTTTCCTTCGCCCTCTTTGACCGCTTCTTCTTCTGTCGTCTTATCTTCTCAATCTTCTGACGTTGCAGGCTTGCCTTTCCCTTTTTTATTCGCTCTATCCTGTCAAGCAGTATGCGCTTCGCAAGAAATCGGTTCAGCTCCCGGGAGCGTTCCTGCTGACACTTTACCGAAAGCCCGGTCGGGATATGCATGAGAAATACACATGAGGACGTTTTGTTCACCTTCTGCCCCCCCGGGCCGGATGCCCTGACGAAGGTTTCGCGAAGATCTTCTTCCTTTACACCCAGTTTCTCCATGCGCACGGAAAGTGCGTCTTCTTTTCGCAACGATACAACCATATTTGAATGATACTCCTCCAGCACCGCCGGATGTCAAGATATTTGTTTCTTCCCCAGGTTTTTGTTGGGTTTCGTACCTCAGCCCAACCTACTCGACCGCGTTTCCAGGTTGGAGAAGAGGGGCCATTTGTTTTTCTTCTTTTCACTCGGCCCCCGAATCCTTGACCCCCT
>JAGGXJ010000132.1 GCA_021163105.1 Syntrophobacterales bacterium | reverse complement strand
ATTTAAATTCGTGTATTACTTGGCATATATTAAGAAGTATCAATAAGTTATGGTGATTTTGTAAATTCTAGTTACTTGGAAGTCTTGAAATCGTCATGCCAGGCTTGATAAGCCTGCCCCGTACTTGATACGGGGGCATCCAGAACATATTGAATAAACTGGATTCCGACTTTCGTCGGAATGACGAAAAATGGTATTTTTCGACTTTTTACGGGTTCATCAAACTTTATCTATTGACAACAGCTTCTTTAAGTACTATCAAGATACCTCATTTTCTGAAGAGAGGGCAACAATGCTGACAGGAAACCTTATTAACATCATCATAATTAGCGGGCTCCTTATAGGGGAACGCATATGTGTGACTTGATGATGGAGTAAGTTTCTAAGAAAGAAAAAATTAAAAATCCGTTATCAGGTTTGCTGGTAACGGTTTTTTTGATTCTGGGGGACAGGTTTTTATGAAAAGATCGGATGTATTGATTTATGACACCACATTGAGGGATGGTACGCAGGGATATCAGATAACCTTTTCCGCTGAGGACAAGCTGCGCATAGCCAGAAGACTGGATGATGCCGGTTTTCACTATATAGAGGGGGGGTGGCCGGGCTCAAATCCCCGGGATATGCGTTTTTTTAAGATGGCTAAAGCGGTTGAATTCAAAAACGCGCGCCTCACAGCGTTTGGCAGTACAAGAAAGTCCGGCCTGTCACCTGATGACTGCCCCAATATACAGGCCTTGCTGGAGGCGGACACACCGGCTGTGACCGTTTTTGGAAAGAGCTGGGATCTTCACGCGACGGAAATTCTGGGAGTATCACTGGATGAAAATCTTTCGCTTATCAGTGATTCTGTCCGGTATCTCAAGTCAAAGGGCAAAGAGGTGATCTATGACGCGGAGCATTTTTTTGACGGGTACAAAAATAATACCCAATACGCGCTCAAAACAATACAGGCAGCTCTGGACGCAGGCGCCGACAATATAGCTCTCTGTGATACCAATGGGGGGACCCTCACGTGGGAGATGGACGAAATATTTAAAGAGGTGATATCCTTAATTGCCCCGGAATATCTTGGTGTTCACGCGCATAATGATTGCGGTGTGGCGGTGGCCAATTCACTTTCCGCAGTTATGCTCGGGGTTGGAGTGGTTCAGGGGACCATAAACGGGTATGGTGAACGGTGCGGGAATGCTGATCTGATCTCTATCATAGGCAATCTTGATCTGAAGATGGGAAAAAAATGTCTCCCGGAATCGTCAATCCGGTCTCTTACCGGCCTGTCACGATATGTGAACGATATCGCGAATATACCACACTTTAAATCAAACCCTTTTGTCGGCAACAATGCGTTTGCTCATAAGGGAGGAGTGCATGTAAGCGCTGTATTAAAAAACACAAAAGCCTATGAACATACAGATCCGGAGCTCGTGGGAAACAGACGCAAGGTGATTGTATCGGATCTGTCAGGAAAAAGTAATATTGAACATAAGGCGAAAGAACTGGGTGTTGACCTCGGCAAGGACAATGGGATGAGTAAAAAAATTGTCCGAGACATAAAGAAGATGGAGGATGAAGGATATCAGTTCGATGCCGCTGACGGTTCCCTTTCGCTGTTAATGAGGAAGGCGATCGGCAGGTTCAAGGAGCCATTCAGCCTTGAATCTTTTCGCGTAATAGACGAAAAGACAGGAAATAAATCCTCTCACTCTCAGTCTACGATAAAGATATCTGTTGGAGAGGAATATGAAATCACTGCCGCCGAGGGAAAGGGACCTGTCAACGCCCTTGATAATGCCCTGAGAAAGGCACTGACCAAGTTTTATCCCCGGATCAGCGAAATGAGCCTTGTGGACTTTAAGGTTAGAATACTGGAGGGGAGTGATGGAACGGCGGCAAAGGTGCGTGTCCTGCTGGAGTCGCGTGATGACAGTGAGGAGTGGACCACTATAGGAGTGTCGGAGAACATTATCGAGGCAAGCTGGTACGCGCTCATCGACAGCATGCAATATAAACTGAGTAAGGATAACGAAGCTGACAGCCTTGCTGGCAGCCTCCGGGGAGGAAAATGAATAAATGAAATCAAGGAAAAACAGGGTATTTATATTTGATACAACCCTGCGCGACGGGGAACAGGCGCCCGGGTTCAGTATGAATACGGATGAGAAGCTCAGGTTTGCGAAGCAACTGGAAAAACTCGGTGTAGATATTATCGAGGCCGGGTTTCCTGTTGCGTCGGAAGGAGATTTCGCGGCGGTTCAACGGATCGCCGGTGAAATAAAGAAATCACAGGTTGCCGCGCTCGCCAGGACCAGTCTTGGAGATATTGACAGGGCGTGGGGTGCGATCAGCGCTGCGACTTTTCCCAGGATACACACATTCATCTCAACGTCTGACATACATATAAAACATATGCTGAAGATGACGAAAGCGCAGGTTCTGAAAGAATCGTGTACCGCGGTGAAGCATGCCTGCGGTTTCACCGGGAACGTGGAATTTTCGGCTCAGGATGCCACAAGAACAGACAGGAAATACCTGTGTGAGATAGTAGAGGGCGTTATAGATGCGGGCGCCACAACCGTTAATATACCCGATACCGTCGGATATGCCATGCCGGACGAGTTCGGAGAATTGATAGCTTACCTGTTTGATAACGTAGGCAACATAAAGAAGGCTATTATATCTGTTCACAGTCATGATGATCTCGGAGTCGCGGTTGCCACCTCTATTTCCGGCCTGAAGGCGGGGGCAAGACAGGTGGAGTGCACAATAAACGGCATAGGCGAGAGGGCGGGCAACGCTTCATTGGAAGAAGTTGTAATGGCTCTTGAAACGAGAAAGGATATCCTGGGACTTCACACAAATATCAAGACGAAGCATATATATCACTCGTCAAGGTTGCTGACTGACATAACAGGCGTGCAGGTTCAGCCCAATAAGGCGATTGTCGGGGCGAACGCCTTTGCCCATGAAGCCGGAATTCACCAGGATGGGCTCATCAAGGAGAGGATGACGTACGAAATCATGACTCCTGAGACGGTGGGAGTATCGGATACCAATATCGTTCTGGGGAAGCACTCCGGACGACATGCCATCAGGGAACATCTCAAAAAGATGGGGTTTAATCTTGCCAGGGAAGAAGTTGATACCGTTTTTAAACGGTTTAAAGAGCTTGCGGATATAAAGAAGGAGATATTTGATGAGGATATAGAGGCTATCATTGCCGAGGATGTATTCAGAAAACCGGACAAGTACAAGCTTCTGTATCTTAGTGTAGTGAGCGGAAACGCGGCAATTCCGACCGCGACCGTTCAGATGGAGATAAACGGTGAAATTGTGCAGGAGGCCTATTTCGGCGTTGGACCGATTGATGCCACCTTCGCCACCATCAAAAAGATTACAGGCGCAGAGTACACGCTCGTCAAGTATCTGGTGCATGCGATAACGGAGGGTACTGATGCACAGGGGGTAGTTACCGTTCAGCTCAGGTACGGGGAACGTATTGTTTCAGGGAGGGGTTCAGATTCCGATGTCCTTGTCGCATCGGCAAAGGCGTATATAAACGCACTGAACAGGATTGAGTCTTTTCAGACGCGTGATAATGCCGGACAGTAAATCTCGCGTTAGATGAGGAATTAGTATATATACGTTACCGCTTTGAGGGCGTGCGCGAAAGTACACACAACTGCTCAGGATCAATTTTGAACCTGAGCAGTTAATTTATGTAAACTACAGGAGATAACAAATATGTCAATGACCATTACAGAGAAAATTCTGGCTGTTCATGCCGGGCGGGACCACGTTTCACCTGGGGATCTGATAGAGGCGAAGGTTGATATGGCTCTCGCGAATGATGTTACCGCGCCCCTTGCCATAAAGGTGTTCAGGGAAATAGGCGTGGAGATGGTATTTGATACTGAGAAGGTAACCCTGGTAGCGGATCACTTTGTTCCCAACAAGGATATTGCCTCGGCTGAGCAGGTCAAAATCGTGCGCGAGTTTGCCCGGCAGCAGAGCCTGAAAAATTACTTTGAGGGAGGCGTGTCCGGTATAGAGCATGTGATACTTCCTGAGAAAGGACTTGTGCTCCCGGGGCAGCTCATTATCGGAGCCGACAGCCATACCTGTACCTATGGCGCTCTGGGTGCGTTTTCCACCGGTGTCGGAAGCACTGATCTCGGAGCGGTAATGGCCACCGGCGAGATATGGCTCAAGGTTCCGCCGACCATCCTGCTGAGGTATGAAGGCTCTCTTCAGCCCCATGTGGGAGGAAAAGATCTGATATTGCACACTATTGGTCTTCTCGGGGTGGAAGGGGCCCCTATTGTGCCATGGAGTTTACAGGCGGTGTGATCAGCAGACTTCCAATGTATCAGAGATTCACTATGTCAAATATGGCCATAGAGGCCGGCGGGAAAAACGGTATCATAGAGCCTGATGAGACAACGCTTGCCTATGTTGCTGAAAGAACGTCTTTAAAACCTGATATATTCAGAAGCGATCCTGAATATATCAGGTTTTAAAGACGTTCTTTCAGCAACAT
>JAGGXJ010000033.1 GCA_021163105.1 Syntrophobacterales bacterium | reverse complement strand
GTTTCTTCCCCAGGTTTTTGTTGGGTTTCGTACCTCAGCCCAACCTACTCGACCGCGTTTCCAGGTTGGAGAAGAGGGGCCATTTGTTTTTCTTCTTTTCACTCGGCCCCCGAATCCTTGACCCCCTAGCCCCTTTTATCATTAACTGTAGATAACGCACTTATTTTGCCTTATTTAACTACAGCTAATCGGGAAATGATCCGCTTTCTTCTCCTTGACACGTTTTAGCATATTTGTCTATAGTAGCAATGTCATGTTCAGCGCCTGTCTTATAAACAACCCCTCATCCGATCCCGGGGTCTATGTAAAATTCAAGTACAGAAGTGAAGCTGCGCTCTTCGACCTTGGAGAGATATATCGGCTTCAGCCGAGACAGATCCTCAGGGTCAGATATATCTTTATTTCCCACACTCACATGGATCACTTCATTGGTTTTGATCATCTCCTGAGAATCTGCCTCGGAAGGGATATGCATATTTCTCTCTTCGGCCCTCCCGGATTCATAAAAAACGTGGAGGGAAAGCTGGCCGCTTATACATGGAATCTCGTCCGAAACTATACAAACGACTTTTTACTCAGGGTAACGGAGGTTTCCGAATCACAGATGATAACAACAAACTACAGTTGCCGCAGCGGCTTCAGGCCTGAACCGGGTGACACCAACAGATTTGACGGCATATTGACCGGTAATAACAATTTTACGGTAAACGCGGTCTTCCTTGACCACAAGATTCCTGTGCTTGCCTTCGCGTTGAAGGAGCAAAAACACGTGAATATAATGAAAAACGTGCTGGAAGATATGAAACTGCCACGTGGCGACTGGCTTGTGAATCTGAAAGACGCTGTCCGCAGGGACGATCCTGACGACATGCCTGTAAAAGTGCGATGGAAAGGAGGAAAAGAGAAAACAGCGCCGTTGGGCGAACTGAAAAAGATCACCCGGATAACCGGAGGTCAGAAGATCTCGTACATAGCAGATGCCGTTTACAGTAGTGATAACGCGCAGAAAATCGTAACACTGGCAAAGGACTCGGATATAATCTTTATAGAAGCCCCCTTTCTGGAAGAGGATTTAAAGACTGCGGCTGAGAAATATCATCTTACCGCAAGGCAGGCGGGGCATCTCGCCGGAATGGCAGGAGCTAAAAATATCCGTATCTTCCATCTTTCGCCAAAATATAAAGGGCGCGAATATCTCCTGGAAAACGAGGCTCTGGATGCCTTTAAATCTTCTCTATCTGAAAACCCTCCAGCTTAATAGCTACAGAACGCTGGAGTATATCTATGGATACTACAAAAAGATGCCTGTGGTAATCAGCCTGTACGACAACCCCCTCTATATCTTTGAAGGGACCATCCACTATCTTCGCGCTCTCTCCCTCTTTCGGATATATGTAAGGCTGTATCTCCACATCTGAAGTTATCAAGCGTTTGATCGCGTCTATCTGCGAATCAGGAACCTGCAATGGCTCGTAGCTGTCCGGCTTGTCCAGCATTCTTACCACACCGGGAGTGGAGAGAACGTTAAGTTTCATCTCGTTTGTATATTCCGGGAAATCTACAAAGAGATAACCGGAAAACATGGGAACCATTATCTTCTTTCTTCTGTCTTTTCTCCGACTCCATACCTCTATCTTTGGAAGAAAAACCCCCACGGATCTCTGAACAAGCCCGGCATATACCTTGTCTTCGAAACGACTCTTTGTGTAAACCGCGTACCAGGGCATATTAATCCTTTTTCCTTAGATACGTTACGATATCCTCGCCTTTCCGGTAGATCTTTTCAAACTTCAGCGCGACGGACTCGTCCATTTTCGATATTCCCAGGTCGCCTACCGCTTCTATGCCCCGGCCCACTACCTTGGGCGCGGTTATGACGATCATCCTGTCAAAAAGACCCTCTCTCACAAAGGAAGTGATCATCCCCGCGCCCCCCTCAACGAGAAGTGAAGATATCTGCCTTTTCCCTAATTCAGTCAGCAGTTTCTTGAGATCCAGAACTCCCTTGCTCTTCTCGTCGATAATCAGTGTTTCGATACCCCTCTCTTTCAGCATGGGATTCTTTTCTCTTCCGTGAAGGGGCTCAGTGGCAATTAGTGTCTTCGCGGTATCCTGATTGTCGAGAATACGCGCGCCTGGCGGTATTCTCAACGTGGAATCGGCAATAACCCTCAGCGGATTTCTTCCCCTTACCAGGCGAACTCGAAGATCGGGGTCATCCGCGGCGACTGTCCCTATCCCGACCAGGACCGCGTCATGCAGTCCTCTCAACCTGTGCGCAAATCTGAGGGAAGGCTCCGAACTTATCCACTGGGAGTGACCCGTTGACGAAGCTATCCTCCCATCGATGGTCTGTGCATATTTCAGCGTGACAAAGGGCATTCCGGTTCTCATGAACTTGAAGAATTTTTCATTCATATTTTCGCATTGTTTTCCAAGAACGCCCACTTTTGTTTCTATGCCGTGGTTATTTAATATAGAAATCCCTCTCCCGGAGACAAGCGGGTTGGGGTCAACACACCCTACAACCACCCTGGATGCCCTTGCTTCGATAATTCTATCAACACAGGGAGGTGTTTTTCCATGGTGGGAACAGGGCTCCAGCGTAACATAAAACGTAGCTCCTCCAACGGATCCGGATACGTCGTTGATTGCATTGACTTCCGCGTGAGCCTCTCCGTATTTCCTGTGATATCCCTGGCCTATCACTTGCTGGTCTTTGACAATAACAGCTCCCACCATGGGATTGGGACTCGTCCATCCATCTCCCCTGCGCGCAAGTTTCAGGGCCATTTTCATATAATATTCGTCAGTCATGATCTTACACCCGGTACATTGAATGAAAATAATATTTGTGAATCGTATACTATACGGCGTTCACCATGTAAAGGCCTTTGACTTCGACGATCTGTTTACCGGCTCTTCAAAATATGCTACATGTTCTGTGATAACTCACAGAAAAGGAGATACATATGAAGGGAATCGTTCTCGCGGGGGGACTCGGCACCAGAATGCACCCGCTCACAAAGGTCACTAACAAGCACCTGCTCCCGATCTATGACAAACCCATGATCTATTACCCGATCACTACCCTGGTGAATGCGGGGATAGACGAAATTCTCATCGTGACGGGGGGAAATAACGCCGGTGATTTTCTGAAGCTGCTTGGGAACGGAAAAGAATTTGGACTCAAGCATCTGAATTATACCTACCAGGAGGGCGAAGGGGGCATAGCGGCCGCCCTGAGCCTGGCGGAATTTTTCGCCGATAACGACAAAATAGTTGTTATGTTAGGAGACAATATCATTGAAAAAAACATTAAGGGAGCGGTCGAGGATTTCAAAGGGCAAAAGGAAGGCGCCAAAGTGCTATTAAAAGAGGTTAGCGACCCGCAACGATTCGGCGTCCCGGCATTCGAGGATGACAGGATAGTCGGCATCGAAGAGAAACCATCGAATCCCGCATCTTCATACGCGGTTATCGGTGTTTATATGTATGATAACACCGTGTTCGATTTCATAAAAACACTTAAACCCTCCGGCAGGGGTGAGCTGGAGATAACCGATGTGAACAACTATTATATAGACAGGGGAACCATCACCCACGATATTCTGGACGGCTGGTGGACAGATGCGGGGACCTTTGAATCGCTCCGAGATGCGGGGAATATGGTCGCAAAAACCGGGGCCAACAGGGTGTAGGAATCAGGGGTCAAAAACAAACAGATCCCGATAAATCGGGATGGAAGAGATGGGGGAATAGTTTTATGATTGAAGGGGTAAAAATCAAAAAGTTAAAGGTTATACCGGATGAACGTGGAAGGTTGATGGAGATACTTCGGCGTGATGATGGAATGTTTGAAGGATTCGGCCAGGTTTACATGACAACCGCCTATCCGGGCGTGGTAAAGGGATGGCATTACCACAAGAAACAGTACGATAACATGGCTGTGGTAAAGGGCACCATGAAGATCGTCTTGTGTGACGGGAGAGAAGACTCCCCGACATACAGAGAGGTAAATGAGTTTTTTGTGGGAGAGCACAACCCCATTCTGGTACATATACCTCCTTACGTATATCATGGATTTAAATGCGTCTCAGAGGAAGAGGCCATCGTTGTCAACACGCCCACCGAGACTTATGATTACGAAGAACCGGATGAATTCCGACTCCACCCGCATGACAATGATCTGCCTTATGATTGGGAGAGAAAAGATGGATAGGCGGAGGGCACTGGTAACTGCTCAGGTTATCGTGTTCAAAGTTAAAGGATTCAAGTGTTTAAAAACTAACAACGTCCTTTAACCGTGAACTGCGAACCGTTATTTAAGGTATTCGTTTATAGCCCTGGCTGTCTTCTTCGCGGCCCCCATTGCCAGGATGACGGTTGCTGAACCTGTGACTATATCTCCACCGGCATAGATTCCTTCCCGACTGGTTTTGCCGGTTTCTTCATCGACCACGATATAACCCCACCTGTTAGTCTCCAGGCCGGGGGTTGTAACGGGAATAACAGGATTGGCGTTTGTTCCTATGGCTACCACTACCATATCCACATCTATAACAAACTCTGATCCCTCTATTGGAACGGGCCTGCGTCTCCCGGAGTCATCTGGTTCGCCCAGCTTCATCTGGATGCATTTCATTCCCTTTACCCAGCCATTTTCGTCTCCGATATATTCCACCGGGTTGGTAAGGAGTTTGAACTGAACGCCTTCTTCTTTAGCGTGATGAACCTCCTCCGCTCTCGCCGGCATTTCAACTTCTGTCCTGCGATAGACCACGGTAACATTATCAGCACCCAGACGCAGAGCTGTTCTCGCGGAGTCCATTGTGACGTTGCCCGCGCCGAGAACCGCCACATTCTTTCCGCGTGCTATGGGCGTATCGTACTCGGGAAATCTGTATGCCTTCATCAGATTGGATCTCGTGAGGTATTCATTAGCGGAATAGATACCACTCAGATTTTCTCCCGGTATATTCATAAAAACCGGGGCGCCCGCGCCTACACCCAGAAATACGGCATCGAAACCTTCATCAAGGAGATCGTCAACCGTTTTTCCCCTTCCAATGACAACATTTGTAACAACCTCAACCCCCATCTTCTCAAGATATGATATCTCGGCGTCCACGATGTCCTTGGGGAGACGAAATTCGGGAATTCCATAGATAAGAACGCCTCCGGATTTATGCAGCCCCTCGAATATAGTAACTTTATGCCCGAATTTTACCAGATCCCCGGCGATTGTAAGTCCGGCCGGACCGGAACCCACAACTGCCACCTTTTTGCCCGACGAAGCGGGAATATCGGGAACTTGAACAGCGTCGGCATTGCGCTCATAATCAGCAGCAAAACGCTCTAACCTTCCTATGGCAACCGGCTCTCCCTTTTTACCCAGAATGCACAATTCCTCACACTGGCTCTCTTGGGGACATACCCTGCCACAAATTGCGGGAAGACTGTTTGTCCCCTTTATCCGGCGGGCCGCCCCTGTAAAATTTCTTTCGGCAATCAATTTTATAAACCCGGGTATATCCACATCAACCGGACAGCCTGTCACGCACGTGGGTTTTTTACACTGTATACACCTCTTCGCTTCAAGAACAGCCTGTTCTTCCGTATAACCGAGAGGAACCTCATCAAAATTCGTGCTGCGTACTTTCGGGTCCTGCTCCGGCATCATCTGTCTCGGAATTTTTTCCTTTTTACTCATGACATTTGCACCCCTTTCTGGCTTCCTCCTCTTCAACGTTATACATCCTGAGGCGGTTCATCAGGAGATTAAAATCCACATCATGCCCGTTAAACTCGGGACCGTCCACGCACGCAAATTTCGTCTTTCCTCCAACAGAAACACGACACGCGCCACACATACCGGTCGCGTCCACCATGATCGGATTCAAACTTACAATAGTCTTTATGTTGTAAGGTCTTGTAACTTCGCACAGGAATTTCATCATCGGGACGGGGCCTATCGCGAAAGCCCTGTTGATCGTCTCTCCGGAATCAATGAGATCCTTGAGCACATCTGTTACAAACCCATGGACTCCATAGCTCCCGTCGTCGGTAGACACAATGAGGCGGTCACACACTTCCCGTATCTCGTCTTCAAGGATAAGGATATCCTTTGTCCTGGCGCCTATAATTGCTATCACTTTGTTTCCGGCCTCTTTGAGAGCCTTGATTATCGGATAGGCAACACCGATGCCCACACCACCGCCGACAACCACAGATGTTCCAAAATCCTCCATCTCCGTCGGCATTCCGAGCGGGCCGAGAACGGCAAAGAGATCTTCTCCCTTCTTCATCGCCGCGAGACACATAGTGGTCTTACCGACAACCTGAAATATGATGGTTACCGTTCCTTCGTCTCTATCAGAATCAACTATGGTCAGAGGGATACGCTCTCCCTTCTCTTCGGTCATAATGACAACAAACTGCCCGGCTTCTCTCTTCTCCGCAATCTGGGGGGCATTAATTGTCATTCTGAATACATTTTCAGACAACTGAGTTTTCTTCACTATCCTGTTCAAGATCTCACCTCCAAACCATTTGTATCTGTCAAACATACGACATAGAAACTTTAGATAAGGCCTATCTCTGAGGGAATATTCTCTTAGATTTCTCGTTAAACTCTTTCGGAATCAAGCGGATCTGATGCAATGATCTTATTGATGATCTCAGGCGTGGCAAATTTATGAGCAGGCACAGACTCAGTAAAAGTACTCTGTCACGCGGGCACTCTGCGCTTGTCGGACTGTCGCTGATCAGGTTTTTTGCGCGCTATGCTCAATTATTCTAGAGCAGCGGCTACGATCTCGGCAAGATCCAGTACACGTACCGAATCCTCTGAGTCCTTGTCCTTCAGGCCGTCTTCAAACATGGTCATGCAATATGGACAACAGGTGCAGATTGTATCAGGCTCCTCTTTCAGGGCCTGTTCAGTACGCTCTACATAGATTCGATCACCAACGCTTTCCTCCAGCCACATGCGTCCACCCCCACCGCCACAACAGAATGCCTTCTCGCGATTGCGCTCCATCTCTGCGGGTTCTTTGTTGGTAACAGCAGCTATCACCTTGCGGGGTTGTTCATAAATTGAGTTATAGCGTCCCAGATAACATGAATCATGGAATACTACCTTGCCAAAATCTCCATTACCGTTGAACTTGAGTCTGCCCTGCTCGATAAGACTGTTGATGAGTTCGGCGTGATGAATAATCTCGAAATCAGCCCCGTACTGGCGGTAATCGTTTTTCAGAGTGTTGTAGCCATGGGGACATTGGACGATAATCTTTTGGACACCCTTCTCTTTGAGAAGCTTGACATTTTTCTTTGCCATTACGTCAAAAAGGTACTCATTCCCCAGACGTCGTACACTGTCGCCGCAACATAGTTCCTCCTTACCCAAAACACCCCACGATACACCGGCAGCATTGAGAACTTTGGCCGTAGCCACTGTGACATGCCTGCTGCGGGGATCGAGAGCACCAGCACAGCCAACGTAGAACAGGTACTCGGTCACACCTGCTTCGAAGGGTTTGGCACCGGCTTCTTCCATCCAGGCGGTACGCTTCTCGGGAGCGATGCCCCACGGGTTACTGCGCCCTTCTATGTTCTCGAAAAAGTTGAGCAATTCGGGTGGGAATTTGGCTTTCATTTCGACCAGATCTCTGCGCATATCAACAATCTTAGGCACATGCTCGATAAACACCGGGCATACTTCCATACATGCGCCACAGGTGGTGCAGTCCCAGATGGCCTCCTCGGACACACTACCCTCCTTATCATCTCCGATCAACGAAAGAACAGGCTCCTTATTTTGTATAAATCCCGGCCCGTTTTTCAGCATGTTTACCTTGATGTTGTGAATGAGCTCTTTTGGTTCCAGTGCCTTGCCCGTTAATGCCGCAGGGCAGTTATCGACACAGCGACCACATTCGGTACAGGAGTATGAATCGAAGAGATCCTTCCAGGTAAATTGGTCAACCCGCTCCACTCCGTAAATATTACCCTTCGCGAACTCCTCACGGGGCTGAGTGTTAACCTTCTCAAGACTTCTGAAAAAACAGTTGGGGATCGATGTCAGTATATGCATATGCTTGCTGTAGGGCAGGTAGTTAAGAAAAGCGAGAAGCACGATAGCATGGATCCACCAAAAGACATTTGCCGCCGTCTCCAGCGCCCAGGCTGACATACCACCCAGAATAATTGTACCTGTGAAGGCGGAGATCGGCATATAACCGGCAGCCTTCTCAACACCCTGCGCTATCTCGGCGCCGTGCATGCCGAAGAAGGCGATCATCAGGGTGGCAATGAGTCCCAGGATTATAAAGGCATCTCCACTCTTCGCATCGATATATGAAGGCGGAAAAACCAATCGCCGGATAACTGCGGAACATACGGCAAGCAAAGCAATGATTGATGCTATATCAAAAATCCAAGCCAGGGTATGATACGCACCGGCCGGCAGCTTTGACAAGCTGATATAATCCGGGGCCAGACCGTGGAGCAGGAACTCTGTATTGGCTATCAGCAAGAGCATGAAAGCCCAGAAAAGTATGGCGTGATTTATGCCGAAACGATAGCCGTGGGAGATTGTGCATCGCTGCGCGAACGGGTAATAGATGACGCTCCAGATACGTTTAGCAATATCTTTAAAACGATTATCCGATTTCCCCAGAGCAACCAGGCGGAAACGATGGTAACAACTCCAACCGAAGAAGGCTATAGAGATGATGAAGATTACAATAAATATCAGAGTGTTGGCAGACACGGGTTACTCCTTTGTTGGTGTACTCAAATACTGTATAACTAGCTTGCTTTCTTGCTACGCAACTCTTTCAGCCGGTTCGTAATAGACGGAACCACCTGAAAGACATCACCGACGATGCCGTAGGTGGCCACTTCGAAAATCGCCGCGGATCTATCACGATTTATCGCGATGATTACATCCGAATCCTGCATACCAACCAGATGCTGGATTGCTCCAGAGATTGCGCAGGCGATATATATCTTTGGCCTTACCGTCTTACCGGTCTGGCCAACCTGACGTTCCACGGGCATGTATTCGGCCTCCACTGCGGCACGTGAACAACCAACAACGCCCCCCAGTTCATCAGCCAGTTCCTGCAGGATACCAAAGTTTTCTTTGCTTAACATGCCACGCCCACCGGAAACGATAACATCCGCCGCCGCAACATCTACCGCATCCCCCGCCTGGCTGCGGTCATCAATCACTTCCAGCACCTTAGCCAGAATATCATCCTCCTTGACTGGTGCCGATTCCCTGATAACCTCTCCGCTGCGGGCAGTATCCCTCACCGGCATGGGCATAACGTGCGGTCGAACAGTAGACATCTGAGGTCTGGTACGCTCGGTCATAATTGTTGCCATGATGTTACCACCGAAAGCGGGTCGGGTTTGCAACAAAAACCCTTTATCATCGATAGCCAGGCCAGTGCAATCCGCCGTTAAGCCTGTAAGCAGGCGCGTGGCTACCGCCCCCGCCAAGTCTCTACCCAGACCGGTGGCACCTACAAGCATGATCTCCGGCTTGTACTTTTCCACCAGATGGCAGACAGCCTTGTAGAACGATTCGGTGCGGTAATTATGAAAAACGGGATCGTCGATCAAATAAGCTTTGGAGGCTCCGTGGTAGAACGATTCGCTACAGAGATGTTCCACCTTATCTCCGATGACGACTGTACACAGTTCGACTCCCAGGGTTTTAGCAAGGTCAGCTCCTATCCCCAGCAGCTCCCAGGAAACAGTGGCCGCTTCGCCCCCCGTATGTTCTACGAAGACCCAGACGCCTTTATACTCTCTTATTTTGGCCAGTATGGCGGCTTCTTCCTCGGTTAACTCTTCCGCCTCCTCAACCTCAGACCCGCCAGCTTTCTGTGCTTTCCATTGTTTGAGAATCTCAAGCTCTTCCGGGGTCAGGTACATCTCTATGGCTTCGGATGGACATATCTTCACGCACTTGCTGCAACCGATACAGTTAGTAACGTCAATGACAGGCTCGCCCTTATCATCCATCGTTATGCAGCCTTTGGGGCAAGACGTCTCGCAACGACCGCCACACGCAATACATTTACCGGGAATGAGCCGGGCTACACCTCGGGGTTTCTTTATCTTTTTCTTATTTTCGTCCATATTTTCATCCGTGTAGAGTTTAAATAGAAATAATGTCCTTCTGGAGCATGGCATCTATCAAAAGGCGGGCAGCTTCATCGGGGTTATTTTCACCATCACCCAGTATTTCCCCCTCTGTTCTCTCCGGGGAGAATATCTTCCGTACCTGGGTAGCGGAGCCCTCAAGCCCGATAAGTTCCGTTGGCAGTTCCATGATACTGTTGTTCCACAACTTTACCTCGGAATCCCCGGACATCAGTCGCATAGGTACCGTTGGGTACCGGGGCTGATTTATCTCGCGAACTACCGTGATCAACGCCGGCAACGGAGTTTCCACCACTTCGTGCCGTCCTTCCAGTTTACGCCTGACCTTCACCTTCTTTATCGGCAAGTCCAGTTCCTGAATCTGGTCAACGAGGGTAAGCTGGGTGTATCCCAGGCGTGTGGCAATACCCGCTCCCACCTGAGCAGTGTCCCCATCGATGCTTTGGCGACCGCAAAATACCGCTGCTATCTCATCCTCCTGTGAAAGCTTCGATATCGCTTCCGCCAGAACCTTGCTGGTAGCCAGTGTATCGGCCCCGCCGAAAACCCGGTCGCTAAGCAACACAGCATCGTCGGCTCCCAGCGCCAAGGCTTTTTTTAGGGTAACTTCGGTATTCGGAGGACCCATAGAAATTACAACTACTCGAAATCCATATTTGTCCTTGAGTTTCAGGGCCTCCTCTAGCGCGGGGCTGTCGAAAGGGTTAACAATGAATGGCACACCCTCCCTGATAAGTGTACCGGTTACCGGGTCTGTCTTGACCTGAGTGGTATCCGGCACCTGTTTGACGCATGCAACTACTATCACTTATTACACCTCTAAAAAGGAAATCTCCCCGCGAAATGCGCAGGGTTCGTTCTTCTGACGAACGTGTATGCCAAAAATACTGACACGTGTCAAGTCAAATGATGATAAAATTATAAAAAGGGAGCAAGAAATAAGAAATGAGGAATCAGGGGATGTAAGAACACACGTCTTTTATCACCTTCCAAAGTTCGTCTTTGCCATAGCGAGTCCGGGCGGAAAATGGAACAAGCTCATCATAGGGAACTCCCAGATGTTCCCCTATTTTACGTCTGGATATATTGACCTGGCCTCTGGAAAACTTGTCCGCCTTTGTCAGCACGAATACTATTTCAATATTATTACCGCGGAGCCACTGAATAAGTTGTTCATCATTTTCCGAGGGGTCTCTCCTTATATCAAGTATCATGACCACGAGGCGCAGGTTTTTACGCCCTTCAAGATATCCCTCTACCATCTCCTTCCAACCCCTTTTTACGAAAACGGGCACCTTCGCGTACCCGTAACCGGGAAGGTCGACAAAAGAAAATTCCTTGTTTATCAAGAAAAAATTTACAAGCTGGGTGCGCCCGGGCGTATTGCTCGTTCTCGCGAGTCTCTTCCTGTTCACAAGGGTATTTATAAGGGAAGACTTTCCCACATTCGATCTGCCGACAAAGGCCACCTCAGGTAACAGATCATCCGGATACTGGGAAGGATCAACAGCGCTTTTTATGAATTCTGCGGATGTAATCTTCATCGGCGCTCCTTATGCCTGTTACCGGACGGGAATGACAAACTGGTGAAAATCTGACCTCTGCGAATGTATTATATATAATTCCTGCACGTTGTGACAGTGCAAGTATTTACGGCACTGTTAAATTATTGCATTGTTGTAAGTGTTGATCAGATCCTTTCTGCTTATCATATCTATAACCTTCATAGGATCTTCAGGGTTAACAACAGGAAGTTCTTCTAAATCTTTAAGGGTAAATTTTCTCAACACACTGTTCAGATCTTCATCAGGATTTACAGTTATAACCTCTTTTATTGCAATATCTTTTGCGATTACAAGATGTGCCGGGAATTCTTCAGTCAGTAACCTCCTGACATCATGAATATCAAATATTCCTGTCATGTTTCCTGCGGAATTAACAACCGGGAAGTAGGACGATTGACTTAAGCTTATCAGACGAATTATTTCTTTTAGTGTAGTTGTTTCACTAACCGTAGAAATCTTTCCAGGAACGCTAATGGCATCACGAACTTTCAGCCTTTCCAATACATTGATTATAAACTCTCCCCTGTGCGCCGGAGAATCTATGCGTGTAGGCACTTGTTTTTCGTATATAGTAAATCCCCTGGAAAATAACAGGGCAGTTACACATACAAGCATCAAGGGCGGGAGAAGACCATAGCTTCCAGTGAGTTCACAAACCATGATTAATGTTGATATGGGGGCATTTGCCACCCCGGCAAAGAAACCTGCCATCCCAACGAGCACATATGCACTCGGTTGTAATACAAGTCCGGGGAAAAACTGATGTGCGATTCCCCCGAACGCACCGCCTAACATAGCTCCTATCACAAGAGATGGGGCAAATACACCACCACTTCCACCTGATGATATGGTAAATGAGGTTGCCAGTATTTTGGCCAAGGCCAGCACGAGCATTAGCCCGATAGCCATTTTTCCATATATGGCAAGTTGTACCCATCCATAACCTGAACCCAGCACCTGGGGATAAAACAGGGCGATGCAACCTAAAAGGAGGCCCCCTATAGCCGGTTTTATGTGAGGAGGGCAAGATATCCTTTTAAAAAACTTATCCCTCATCCCATAAAAGACTTTAACGTATACATACCCTGATACAACACATACTCCAGCAAGCGTGAAATAAACTATGAGTTCGAGAGGGTTATTAAAGGTAAAATCAGGTGTATGGAATAAAGCACCCCAACCCACTATTGATGCAAATACAGAATATCCTACGATGGACGCTATTACTGCAGGAATGATAGCCTCGTATTCTATCTCGGTCTCACTATAGAGAACTTCTATCGCAAAAAGGGCTCCTCCCAGGGGCGCACGGAAGATACTTCCTATTCCTCCGCCAATTCCCGAGGTCATCATTATTCTTCGTTCTTTGTCGGTAAGTCCAAGCCTTGAGGCCAGGTAAGAACCAAAGCCTGCGCCAATTTGCGCTATAGGCCCTTCTCTCCCTGCTGAACCACCGGATCCTATCGTTATTGCTGAGGCAATCGTTTTTATAAAAGGGACCCTGGGTCTTATTATTCCCCTGTGTTGATGAAAGGCCTCTATTGCCGCATCAGTCCCATGTCCCTCGGCCTCTGGTGCCCATGTGTAGACTATAAACCCCACAATAAGACCGCCTATGGCAGGGATAAGGGCAAGATACCAGTGAATGCCGGTATGAAGTGTAAACATTTGCTGACATAAATAATCCTGCAGAGGAGAAACAACTCCTGTAAGCTCATTAATTGAAGGCGGGGTATAATCCCCTGCCTTAACAAGGAAAATGTAAGTACACAGCTTCAACAGATAATAAAAAACTACAGCTCCCAGACCTGACACAACACCAATTATTGAACTGTAAAATATAAGTTTGACTGCAGACCCGACATTAGTAGAGGCTCCACTATGAGTGTTTTTTTTCATTGTACCCTATTTGATGGATTCGCAAAAAGCTTCATTACGCTGTCTTGCGGTATTATATGGGAAGTGACTTGTGTTCTTAACAAACTTTCGCAAATATTAAAAACATGGATCGGTTACAACTCATTTATCAGTTTGAATTGTATGAAAGTTTATTTTCTTTATCCAAAATGCTTGGATTCATTTCACAAAGCTTTCTTTCGTCTATGCCGGACATTGCAAAGATATTTATTGCAACACCTTAATCACAATATATTGTTTTTTCCCTTTTCTCAGGTGTATCTCCCCGGCTTTGTCAATGTTGTCTATCCCTATCTTTTCGTCAAACGCACCCATTTTCAGGCCATTTACATATGCCCCGCCCTGCGTGATCAGCCGCCTTGCCTCACCTCTGGACTTACACAGACCAACGTCATGAAAAAGTTCAAAGGCAGACACGCCCCTTTCCAGTTCGCCCATGGTTTTTTCCACTGTAGGAATTGCCGATGTACCAACTTCATCATTGGATCTTGGTATGGAGCTTGACGGGAAAAGGTTGGAGTTTACAGGTTTCAGTCCGAAGGTATTCACAGCCGCTCCCCAAGCGGCAATTGCCGCGTCTTGTCCATGTGTAATACTTGTCGCCTCAAAAGCCAGAACCGCCTTTGCCATATTCAGCTCGGAATCCACAAGCTTTTTAGCCTCTTTCACCTCTTCCATGGGCAGGAGGGTAAACAGGGCAAGGAATCTCACCACATCCAGATCTTCCGTGTTTATCCAATATTGGAAATAATCATAGGGCGTAGTAAGTCCGGCATTCAGCCATACGGTACCTTTCTCTGTTTTGCCCATTTTGTGTCCCTGGGATGTGGTCAAAAGGGGAAAGGTTATCCCATATGTCTTTTTCTCTTCGAGTCTCCTTGTAAGGTCTATTCCCGCTACAATATTACCCCACTGGTCATTACCTCCCATCTGGAGGATGCACCCATAATTTTTGCAGAGGTAATAAAAGTCATAGGATTGCAGAAGCATATAATTGAATTCGATAAAATTGAGTCCCTTTTCCAGACGCATCTTGCAGCTCTCGGCGGCGAGCATCCTGTTAACGCTGAAACAGGACCCCACATCTCTCAAAAACTCCACATAGTTAAGTTTGGACAGCCAATCTGCGTTGTTCAACAGAAGCGCCCTGTCCTCCTTAAAATCCAGGTATTGTGAAAGCTGCTTCTTTATAGCTTTCGCGTTTACGTCTATTTCATCACGTGTCAATATGCGGCGCATCTCGGTCTTGCCGCTCGGATCACCTATAAGGGCAGTGCCTCCACCGACAAGAGCGATGAGTTTATGACCATGGTGCTGCATATGCATGAGTGACATTATTGGAACAAGGCTCCCTACGTGAAGACTCGCCGCGGTAGGATCAAACCCAATATAACAGGTGATATTTTCTCTTTCCAGCAGATCTCTTGTGGACTCCTCATCTGTTACCTGCTCTATAAAACCTCTCTCATGAAGTACGTCATACGCGCTTTTCCCGCTCATAATTATCAACCTTCTATACCAATGCTCAGCCTTTCAATAGAAAGGCCCTTGCCTGTTTTATTGTCAATGTCTATTAACACTCCATGAAGCTGAACATTTCCCTTCGCGACATCGAACCTGTTGGGCAGGAGGGTCAGAAATCTTTCGAGGGCCATCTCCTTTTTTATGCCCAGAACGGAATCAGAAGAACCCGTCATACCAACATCCGTTATATACGCTGTTCCACCGGGCAGCACTCTCTCATCTGCCGTTTGAACATGCGTATGCGTGCCCAGGACAGCGCTGACCTTTCCATCCAGAAACCAGCCCAGTGCTTCCTTCTCAGATGTCGCTTCGGCATGCATATCAACAATTATTATATCCGTCTTATGCTTCAGTTCCTCTATTTCTCTCCCGGCAACACGAAAGGGACAATCAAGGGGTTTCATAAAGACTCTTCCTTCAAGATTCAACACGCCCAGAGATATTCCCAGCCTGGTGTCTATTACCGTGCTTCCCTTGCCCGCAGTTCCTTCCGGATAATTTGCCGGTCTTAAAAGGGCCTTGTAGTCGTCAATAAAGTCAATGGTTTCTTTCTTGTCCCATATATGATTTCCGGAAGTCAGAATGTCTATTTCGTTGCGGTAGAGTTCATCCACTATTTTCCTGGTTACGCCGAACCCGCCTGCCGCGTTTTCACAATTCGCGATGACAACATCCACTCCATATTGTCCCACTATGCCGGGAAGGAGAGCGCTTATCGCTTTTCTCCCCGGTTTTCCTACTATGTCCCCTATAAAGAGTATCTTCACTTTTCAGATATCTCCTCTATTTTGCGAAATCAGACACACGTGTTTCTCTTATGACGGTAACCTTTATCTGCCCCGGATAGGTAAGCTCCGATTCGATCTTTTTTGCAATATCCCTGGAGAGCATCACGGCATCATTGTCAGACACTCTTTCATTTTCAACAAGGATACGGATCTCTCTCCCAGCCTGTATAGCGTAGCACTTGTCGACACCGTTGAAAGAGGCCGCTATCCCCTCCAGTTCGGCCAGCCGTTTCACGTAAGTCTCCAGCATTTCCCTACGGGCACCAGGCCTCGCGGCGGAAAGCGTGTCTGCCGCCTGTATAAGAACATCCAGGACAGTGTTGTTGCGCCCGTCGTCATGATGATGCGCTATAGCCTGAACAATCCTCTCGGATTCCCCGAACTTCCTGGCGTATTCCGCTCCGATGGAGGCATGGGGGCCTTCGACTTCGTGATCAATGGCCTTTCCTATATCATGTAACAGCCCCGCCCTTTTGGCGTCTTTTACATTCACCTTGAGCTCAGCAGCCATCATGCCCGCAAGATGCGAAACTTCAATGGAATGTTCCAGAACGTTCTGGGAAAAGCTTGTCCGGAATCTCAACCTCCCGAGAAGATTCAACAGCTCAGGATGAACATCATGGACACCTGCATCGAATGACACACTTTCGCCTGTTTCACGAATCACCCTGTCAATATCGGATCTTACCTTTTTGACTATATCCTCTATCCTCCCCGGATGAATTCTCCCGTCACTTATCAGATTCTCCAGGGATCTCTTTGCCACTTCCCGCCGCACGGGATCGAAACTCGAAATAACCACGGCCTCGGGGGTATCATCTATAATCAGGTCTGTACCTGTAGCGGCCTCTATGGCCCTTATATTTCGCCCTTCCCTACCGATTATTCTCCCTTTCATTTCATCCGATGGGAGAGTTACAATTGACACAGTCTTCTCGGCCACAAAATCGGAGGCATATCTCTGGACCGCATAAGCCAGTATTTCACTGGATCTTTTCTCGGATTCCCGTTTTGTTTCTTCCTCTATCCTTCTTATTATACCGCTCGCTTCGTGCCGCGCATCATCTACCATCAACTGGATCAAATATTCCTTTGCTTCCTTTGATGAAATCCCGGCGATTTTTTCCAGTTTTTCCTTCTGTTCTTCCAGAGCCCTGTCCAACTTATTATGCTTTTCATCCAAAAGTGCCTCTTTACTTATGACTGCATTCTCTTTTTTCTCTATATTGGCTTCTCTCTGGGTGAACAGATCCATTTTTCTGTCCAGATTTTCTTCCTTCTGGCGAAGCCTGTTTTCTATCTTCTCGAGCTCCGTTCTTCTGTCTCTGGTTTCCCCTTCAAACTCATTCTTTGCCCTGAGGAGATTGTCCTTGGCTTGGAGAATCGCCTCTTTTTTTATACTCTCCGCTTCCTTTTTGGCCTCGTTTGTAATTCTCAATGACAGGTTTTCAGACGACTCCAGCATCTTGCTGGAGATACTTTTCCTCACAAGATATCCCAGCACTACACCCGCTGCGACAGACCCCAACACTACAAGTATTATAAAACTGATATTTAACAAATTTATTTACCTCCTCCCGTGATTACCCCGCAAGAACAGGGATCTCGGATTTGTATGAACGGGAGGGAACAGGAATAGCGATACGCTGCGCTCGAAGCACAATCGCCGGGAGACAGGGCTTGATATGTCTTGCCCAAGAGACCTTCAGAGAAATGAAACTGCTTATGCTATATCTCTCCCCCGCCTATGCCGTAACAACCATTTTTTGAACCTTACAAAAAAATTAGCGCCCTGTTGCTGCTTCAGGCTTTCCACCTCTCTCATCGCAGAGAGTCGGCGGACATGCACACCACTAACAAGGAAGGGCTCCCGATTATAAGGTGTTGGTTCAAAAAACTAAAGGCTGTCACGCACATCGCAGGGGGTTACCTCGCTTTCTTTATCTATATAACTGATTAATTCCCCAATTTCACCTTCGAACCTGCTGCGCAGATCTTCTTTCTCTCCTTTTACTCTGAACAATTCTTCTGCAATATTCAAAGCAACCAATATAGCAATATCTGAAGTTGTTACATCCTCTGAGGCATCTCCTATTTCCTTTGCCCTTTCATTTATATGTTGAACAATCTTACTTACATATTCATCCCCTTTATCACTCAGGACTGAAAACTCCTGCCCTATAACCCTTATATCGAAACGCTTTTTCAACGGTTTTCCCCGTGCCTTGCTTATGGTACTTCTATATCATGCAGCATATCAAGGAGCATATCCACCCCTGTGCGCACAGCATCCTTTTCTTCATTTAAAACCCTTACCCTGTTTTTCGCTTCTTCCAACTCCACACTTTTCCCTTCCAGCAATTTTTCCAGCTCATGGTTACGGTTTTTTAATGTGGAATACTCTTCTAAAATCCTCTTTATTTTTTGTTCAAGCTCGCCAAATCTTTCCAATTCCACGTCCGATCTCAACTTTCTTCCAGCGGTATTTTATATTTGTTCGATTATGCCAACTCGTCCTGCAAAAGTCAAGGCGCTATTTCTTGATATGTTGTCAACGGATAGATCTGTCAGGGTAAGCAACTTGGACACCACCGATTCAGGAATATCCATTATTGCCTTGACACATAGCAATATTTTTGGCATATGATTTGGTGCCTTCCTGAGAGGGAAGCAAAAAACCATAAACTATAGATTATAACTACAAATCATTGATTTAAGGAGAAGGCATGAGCGAAGAGCTGAAGGAAGAATTGCAGGAATTACTTGATAAAGCACGGAAGGCACAAGCAATCGTTGAGCACTGGTCACAGGAAAAGGTTGATGAAATGGTGTTGGCTGCAGCCTGGGAAGCTATCATACCGGAGCATGCCAAGGAATGTGCCGAGCTTGCTGTTAAAGAAACAAAAATGGGTATTTATGAAAACAAATATGCCAAACACCGCAACAAGGTACTGGGCGCTCTTCGCGACATGGAAGGCGCCAAATCATGTGGTGTGGTTGATGAAGACATTGAAAATGGCCTTTTCAAAATTGTCAAACCCATGGGTGTTGTTTTCGCTCCGACACCCTGCACGAACCCGACGGCAACTCCCGGGGTTATGGGTATTTTCGCACTGAAAACCCGTAACGCGATCATCTTCGCACCTCATATGATCGCCCGTCGCTGCGCCAATAAGACTGTTGAATACCTGAGAGCGGGACTCAAGAAAGTCGGCGCCCCCGAAGATCTGATACAGGTAATGGAAAGACCTTTCATCGAGGATATTCAGGCAATGATGAAAGCCTGTGACATAGTTATTTCCACTGGTGGCACCCAGTCTGTTATTGCAGCTTATTCCAGCGGCAAACCGGCATTAGGAGTCGGAGCCGGTAATTCAGTTATGATCGTTGATGAAACCGCTGATATTGTCGATGCAGCCGAAAAGATCTTCATGAGCAAAACGTTTGATAACGCCACTTCCTGCTCGGCTGAAAATAATCTCGTTATCCAGGAGTCGGTGTGGGATCAGACCATTGATGCCCTCAAATCCCATGGTGGTTACCTCTGTAACGCCGAAGAGAAAACCAGACTGAAAGAGGCCGTCTGGCCGGATGGTATCCATATCAACGCCAAAGTCGTGGCACGTTCCCCAGTCAGAATTGCCAATAAGGTTGCCGGCCTGAGTGTTCCCGAGGATACCAGATTCATTATGGTTCTTGGCGATGACCCGGTAGAAAGTGACAAATTCGCTGATGAGAAGCTTTCCGTGATCGTAACACTCTGGAAATATAAGAATTTTGGCGATGCTATTGAATACCTCAATAGAATTCACGCTATCCGTGGTATTGGTCACTGCTGCGGCATCCACACCACCAGCGAAGATCGCATTTACGAGCTTGCCGAGCAGGCAAAGGTCAGTCGCCTGATGGTTAATCAGCCGCAATGCCTCGCGAACAGCGGAGCAACCACTAACGGTATGCCCTGGACCATGACACTCGCCTGCGGCACCTGGGGCAACAATAGTTCATCGGATAACATAACCTGGAAACATATGGTCAATCATACATGGGTTTCCAAACCGATTACTGAATACAAGCTTGATGAAGATAAGCTTTTTAAGACCCACTGGGACAAATATGGAAAATAGTGCTCCCGGGAAGCAGGCATACCGGGAATAATGAAATATGAATAACCGTTCACGGTTGTTGGTTCACGGTTCACCGTTCTCCCAATAAACTATGCAACGATGAGCGAGTCCCAACGATTGAAGCATTTCGGATGTTGATTTCAATTATCTGTTTTTCAATCGTGAATTTCAGCAAGTCGGGTCAAACCGTAACCGATTACAACTATAAAAACCATTCTGGCGATCTTGGGAATTTGTCAGATCGTCTTAAGCTGTTTGCTGTTACATAATAATTTAGAATAGGAGAGCACACATGGAAAGTCAGGAACTTACTGATAAACTGCTGGCCTTTTTGAGAAGAGCGCTGGCGAATAAGGACGCACAGATTGACCCTGAAGTTAATTTGGTAGATCAGGGATTGAATTCTTCCGGTCGTCTTGAATTATTTACCATGATTGAAGACGAATGGGACCTGATGCTGGACGAAGATGACACGGATGAAGTAGAAACCTTCAATGACGTGGTGGCGCTGGTAGAAAAAATGCTGAACTAAGTTGTTTTATACCGAAAATAGATCAGAAAAAACCGGTCCTTTAAGGGATCGGTTTTTTCGACCTTACATATTCACCAGTAATTCTCATCAGCCGACACCTCCCGGCTGTAAGCTTTAGAACCTTCTCTGATTATGCCAAGACCCTTTTGAGAGATTCCGTGTTTTCAATATTTTTCATCTTAACATCGCGACTGATTTTCCTCATAAGACCGCACAATACTTTTCCGGGACCCAGTTCGAAAGCGCTTTCTATTCCAGCCTGTATCATCTTGTCCATCTCCTCGATCCAACGCACAGGGTGATTAACCTGCTTAGTCAACAATCGTCTTACATCGCCTTTTGACGAATAAAAATCAGCTTCGACATTGGACAGCACCGACATATTCAGTTCACTAATCTCAATGGACTTCAGAGCCTCGCCAAGCCGGTCGGCAGCCGGTTTCATAAGTGCACTGTGAAAAGGCGCGCTTACTGCCAATATTGCAACTCGTTTGGCGCCTTCGGCCTCGGCCTTTTCAACAGCCCGCTTTACTGCCTCTGTATGACCTGAAATAACAATCTGCCCGGGAGCATTATAATTGGCCGGGGCCACAAACTGCCCTTGGGCGCTTTCTTCGCATATTCTTTCAATCGCATCAGTATCCATTCCGAGAATGGCTGCCATGCCACCGACTCCTACAGGCACAGCTTCCTGCATGAAGGTGCCTCTTTTACGTACAATGCGCACCGCATCGGAGAATTTCAGGGTTCCCGAAGCCACCAGAGCACTGAACTCACCCAGACTGTGACCCGCTACTAGTTCAGGAGTAATTGAGCTTTCCTGCTGCAAGACACGCAACGCCGCGACACTGACCGTCAGAATGGCAGGTTGGGTATTCATCGTCAATTTCAAATCATCTTCCGGACCCTCAAAACAGAGTTTTGACAATTTTTCACCCAGGGCATCGTCAGCCTCCGCAAAAACATCAGCGGCTACCTTGAAATTATCCTTAAGTTCCTTGCCCATTCCGACATATTGAGACCCCTGCCCTGGAAATAGAAACGCGTATTTTGTCATGACTATACCTCTATTATTAGTAGTTGATTTGCTGAAAACCAAGAAATTATAAGATAACGTTTCGCTGGTGTCAATGCAAAAGCCACAGACGGTAAAGTCTCTCCAGTTGTCACATTTTCACACCGGGGAGGAAAGCTGGACGGGTATATACCATGTTTCAGACAAGAGCTATTTAGTGTCCCTCCAGAAATGGCTCTTTTTCACAATCTCAGCGTCAATCTGCGGGATTCCTTGTGTGACGTACTACAGTACGTCTCCGCGCAATCCCTTGATTTTCTTGATCTTGTAAAAAATTGCTCATTTCTGAATTGGACACTTGGTAGTACTGTTACTTTATTTCTGGATGGACACTATTTAATAAGGACAATACCGGTGAACATTTCCCCCTCATACAACAGGTAACGCCCTCGAAGGGACAAAAGCGGTGGAATCCGTGAGGCAATTTTGTCCGTCAGCCGGACATCAAATGAGAAATCATCCACGTGTGGAATAATCTCCGCGTCGTGAAATCTGATGCCTTTTCCCACAAGGGGGAACAGACATTTATAGATTGATTCCTTGGCGCTGAAAATCAGTGTAAACCATTTTCTGCTTTCATTCGCGGCCTGTCTGTCAACCCAGTCCATTTCGCTGTCGGTGAGAACCCTTTTGGCAATGTTGTACGTAACGCGATCAGCTGTTTCGATGTCAAAACCAACTCCGGGATAATCACTTTGCCGCGCCACAGCCGCGCCACACCACAAATCACTATGGGAAATAGCCCCGACTATTCCCGGGGGCCATGCGGTTGAACCATCGGAATTCCTGGCCAGCACACATTCCTGCATGCCCAGACTTTCAAGTGCTCTCCGAGCGCACATTCTGCCGGCGCCGAACTCGTTGCGCCGCCCGGTAACGGCTTTTTCAACGGCAATGCCCTCTTCCCGGCGCAACGCATAGTGTTTATCCTCTATGCGGCAACATTCAGTAAAAACACGCTCGGGAAATAATTGTTGTATATTTGGAGTATCCGGCATTTGACATATCCCGCCCATAACTTCTTAAATAAACCCTTTCTCCGCGAGCAAACATGAGTAATGTCTGTATTGTCCGGCTGAATCCCGACAAATCGGGACTAAAGCTCGTGCTAATGCACCCAGGCAGTCAGATTCTTACGGGAACGGACACTATCAGCATATTTTTAACTGCTTAAATTTGCTACCAGAAAACTTTCTATGGCAATGTTGATAGTTTATCAATAAAATCTTTTACAGCTTCATTAAATGCATTCCGCCTGTCGATCATTACCACATGACCCGCGTCCGGAATAATGCAAAGTTCGCTTCCCGGCAGACTTTGGTTCATTTCTTCCGGCAGATCACGGGGAGTTATTATATCATCTGCCCCACAGATAATAAGGACAGGCTGTTTTATTGACGATATCCAATCTGAACTGTCAAAAAGACCCGCTGCCAGTAAATCGGCCTGCAGTGCATTGCTGCCTACTTCTCTAAGCATTACAAGGCCCCTTTTAAATGAATCCGGTACATCCATCCCGCAGGAAGAAATGCTGTCAATAACATCCTCTGCCGAGAGATCAACCCCCTCTTCATACAATTTGCGATACATACGCGAGAGCCTGAAAACAGTGCTGGTACCCACAAGTACCAGTCCCTTTATTTTGTCAGGATGTGCCCGGATATATTCCTGTGCAATCGCTCCGCCGAATGAATGACCTATAAGAAAAAGTGAGGAAAGACCAAGCGCTGTGGTAAATTGATCAAACCATGCGGAATATTCTTTAACCGATGTAAGGGGCGTGCCGCCGGATCTGCCATGACCGGGCAGGTCAGGAACTATGATCTTAAAATACTTGCTGAGCCTGCTTACCTGGTAACTCCAGACAAGGCCGTCTGCCCCGGCACCGTGCAGGCACACAACAGCATGCTCTTTATCAATCCCCCGCTTTGATATCCGGTAATAATATTCAGTATTATCTATTGTCACATGCGCCACAGCAAACCCTCATTCGACATGAGCCAATGCTTTTCAAAAATTGCAGGTAACTATTCTGTGTGGAATCTGTTTACATTGTCCCGTAATATGGACCAACATTATCCGGACAACAAACTTGCGAGCGAGGCAGAACACGCCCGTCGCTTGAAACATCAGCTTTCGAACCATCTATATTGCGCCCTACCGCCCCAGTATGGAGATAAAACACCCACCGCCACCGCCGCCTTCAGCACAATCGGTCGAGAACGTGTTGTCGGCCCCCTCTGTTGTTCCGGCCGTGTTTGTCGCCACAATTCGATAATGATAGACAGTGCACGCGGAAAGTTCCGCGATATCAACACTGACTGGAATATCGTCCGTACCTGAACCAGCATCCGCAATTTCCGTCTCTGTTCCGTAAGCGTCTGTTGTCCCGTATTCGAAAAAATACGTTGTACTCGCGTGATGAGGATTGACCGTGCCTTCCAGCGTAGCCGAAGTAAG
>JAGGXJ010000095.1 GCA_021163105.1 Syntrophobacterales bacterium | reverse complement strand
AAGGGGATTTCCTTGAGAGCCTGCAGCGCGCTTAAAATATTGCCCTCGGTAAAAGGCAACTCCTTGCCCTTGAATCTGACCCGATTATGTTCACGCAACCAAGGGACTAGAACTCCATCCAAGAGCACATTGGATAGTTTACCTCCCCGAAGCTTTAGTGCCTCATCGGGCGCCAGGTATTGCCATCCCAGATTCTGAAGCAGCTGCAAGGCAGGAAGCTGGGAGATAGTATCTTCAGTGTATTGTGGTGATCTTTCAGAGTCAGTCATCCTTCACCTCCCAACGCCCCCTTTGTCCGGGCCGATACGACGAAGACGATTCGCTTCTTTGAGTTTCTTCAGGTGTCGCTCAATTGATCTGGTAGTGACGCCTATTTCAGAAGATAGCTGATCGATCGTCATTTCAGGTGATCGTTTCAGAAGCCGCAATATTTTCTCCGACGTTTTCTCCGACGCTTTCTCCGAACCTGCTATTTCACTCCCTTGGGCAGCCATAACTTCCGCAAAAACCGGATGGATGGGAAACTCCACCACGAAGTATGTCCTATCCTCGTCAGTATGAAATACAGGCATGGGAGAGCCATTTGCCTGAATGGCCCGTAATATTTTTGGAATGCCTGTTTCCCGACCTTCTGTCATTTCAAGCTCCTTAAGAAACTCCCCAACCCGGCGGTTACGGTTCATAATTTAACCCCATACCTCAGCACTAGCTGCATCGAAGAAATAAACCGTTAAATTATTCCGTCGTCCTGAGTTTTCTCGTGCTGTTTTTAACCTTTCTGCCCTGGCAATAATCTTTTTATTATCATTACTCCTTTGGTTTCCAAAGATACTTATGTAAACTGTCTTGATTTTACCATGTTCGATCAATCGTAAGATGTGTTCATCGTTGTCTGAAAGCGAGTGGCCAAATATAAATAACGGCTTACTTACACGAACAAAACTTCGGTATGCCCGACTAAGGAACGCGCTATGTTGAATACAGTTCATTTTGGACTCAGAGGTTCCCTCGGCAACATAAATCGGATATCGATTCTGGCCTAGGGCCTCGCGAATCTGGTCAATAAGCGCGATACCGGTATTACACCAAGTGTATTTCTGAACCTCCGCGCCAGCGTCGAATATGTGCAATGCTCCGTGAAGGTAAAAAACGTTCTGTGAGCCGACATCGCCTGGGTCCCATACTACATAGTCTTCAGGTCCGTCCTCTGGCTGACGAAAGCCGTCATTACCCTTAAGATTTAAGTCATCGACTTCGTCGTTCATCAAGGCCCAGTACAGCAGCAAGTCATAGTTAAGCGTGTAAATGTTGTCAAAGTGTGAAAGGAATTTCCGGCAGCAAACAAATTCTTCATCCTCAATCTGATTTGGACGTTCAGGGTGGCTGTGAGCAATAACCTTTGCTAGTACGTCGCGAAGTTTGTCGGCATCCTCAGCTAATTGCCTAGAGAGTTTCTTATTTCTCGGTGCGTATACCCTCAACAACTCCACTGTCTGCTTTAATGCCCGCATGACTGATTCGAAGTCAGTCGTTTCCAGAATGTCAAAGGCCTTTCGTGCACTATCCGTCAATTCATCTTTCGCCTTAGAGAACAGCGCATCGTAGGCAAACAGGTCGTTCCGGCATGCCCGACTGAAACCATTTCCGAGTAGAAGATGCCGTCCGCCGCCATCTGTCTGTTTGATCGCTTCCTCAAATTTGAGGAGTTTAGCCATTTTTCATCTCCTGCAACCTCACTCTTACTTCCCCTGTCAGCAGTTTCTGCATTAGCCCTTTTTTCTGTTCTTTCAGTTTTTCCTGTCTCTTTTTGAGCAATTCAATTTCCCGGTCGCAGGTGGAAAGGACTGCCTCAATGCGGGATTGTTCCTCTAAAGAAGGCAACGGCACTTGTAGTGTCTTTAGTCCAGCAGAATAGATGTGAACAACCGAATACCCTTGTCCTAATTTCCTTTTCTGCCTAATCAACAAATCACTGTTTAACGAGTATGATAAATAGAGTGGATTAACACCTTTATGATGAAAAATTATAATATCCCCGCCAGCATAGGCTTCTATATCCTTTGTATAAGCTACACACTTTCCAATCTCATCCAAAGTTTCACCAGAATTAGCAAATAGTATATCGTTTCTTTGTATTCGTTGGCTCTTTTGTGCTGTGTTTTCATCAATAAACGAAAAGAATTGCCTGATAACAAAGTCATGCTTTGTATAAATTTCTCCGTAGGTGATACATGGCAGTCCTGATTCTTTTTTTTCGCTATTGGTAATTCCTTTCCCCTTTAGAAATAAGCCAAATGAACCAAGGCGCCTACCTCTCCACCCCTCCGGCAGTTGACCTTTTTCCTGAACCGGTTTGCCAAACTCCGGGAAGCGCATCCGGCCGGTGAGAAGTTGCTGCATCAATCCTTTTTTCAATAATTCGTAATTCGTAATTAACCGATTCGTAATTTCTATCGCCCGGTCCCAGGCAGATAGGATTTCAGCTATTTTTTTCTGCTCCAGGAGAGGAGGGAGGGGGATTTTGAGGTTTCTGATAAATCCCAGGCCAATAAATTTCTGTGCATTACCACTTAACTGTCGTTCAATGAATTTTTCAAACAAAGAAGAGATAAGGTAATAATACACCCACTTGCTTTTAACAGAATCTTCACCGAACTTAAGGATGGCCATATTTTTAACAGAAAATGGCATAACTATTCGGTCAATACGGACAGGGGAACCGATAGTCCCAATCATTCCGTATAAAATATCGTTGATATCTACGCTGCTTCGTTTGTTAATGAGTTTATGATCACTTTCAGAAATTAAATAGTCGGTTTCAAAATCCAGAGAGCCACTGCGCAAATTCTTTGTTGTTAATAACGGAATTCCGTTTAGTTGACGGGGTGGAGTATCATGGGTTCCGTCCGTAACCTTCTGGCATATTTTTTTTAGTTGAACAAATTCCCATTCCTCAGGAATCCACCCGACTTTGGTCTTCTTATACCCCGGTCTGTTTTCGTTCCGCTTGCTCATTTATTCCGCCCTTCTTCCGTTACTTGAGAGAGTTTTTCACTATCTTTGAGCTCATTTTGGAGTTCCGCCTCAATCTCTTCCACAGTAGGCAAGCTGGATTTCAGGTTATCCGGCAGGACGCGGGTGAGTTCATATTCAGACACCCCTATGGGTTTTTGGATATCACGCAGGGAATATTCAGCCAGTACTCGATCTTTTTCCTGGCAGAGAATCAGGCCGATAGTGGGCTGGTCGTCTGGATGTTTGAGCCTGTCATCCACCACAGAACAGTAGAAATTCATCTTTCCCGCGTATTCCGGTTTGAATGCACCCTTTTTCAGTTCTATCACCACGAAACAACGCAGTTTGAGATGGTAAAAAAGCAGGTCAATGTAAAAATCCTTATCACCCACTTCAACATGATACTGCCTGCCCACGAAAGCAAACCCCTGGCCCAGCTCCAACAGGAATTTTTCCAGATACTTGACCAACTCCGTTTCCAATTCCCGCTCCTGAAATGGTTCTGTCAGTGTCAAGAAGTCAAAAATATATGGATCTTTCAGGGTCTGCCTTGCCAAATCGGATTGAGGGTCAGGAAGGCGCTCCTTGAAATTACTTATTGCTGAGCCCTGACGTTCGTGGACCTTGCTTTCAACCATTATTTTCAGAACATTCCTGCTCCATCCCTGTTCGATGGTTTGGCGCATGTACCAGAGGCGAACAGGAAGCTCTTTTATCTTTTCCATAAGCAGGATGTGGTGGCCCCAGGGAATTCTTGCAACAAGCTGCTGCAAACTTTCGTGAGATTCGCTGTCTAGTAATTGTGCCACAGCCTGTGACCCTTTTTCTGAAGGAGCCTCAGGCGGCAATTTTGCAACAGCCTGTTGCAAAATCAGGGGGTTGTCATATTCCCGGGCGAATCGGATCATGTATCCTATATTCCGCTCGGAGAATCCCTTTACTTCTGGTGGTTCATTGTGAATGTCCTGTGCGAGCTTCGGAATGACTTTGGATCCCCAGCCTTCTTGCTGCTGACGTTCGTGAATCATCCTGCCGATATCCCAGTACATCAAAATCATTTCCGCATTGGCAGACAACGTCGCCTTGACCTGTGCACGTCTAATGCGGTCTTTGATGCGCGTCAGTAATTGGCTGTACTGGATCAATTCAGCATCCATAACCGATTTCCCTCCAGAATCCACCCGGCTTCTGTTTTATTCCGCGGCCTATCATCATTCCGCTTGTTCATAGTCGCGTTACTCCAATTACGAATGAGAAACAACGCCTCTTCTCTTTTTTAATTCCTAATTATTTTTCTCCGGCAACATCTTCGCCGCTTCCTCAAGCTGTTTCACATAGTCGACTTCGCCCAGAGCCTCTTTATATTCCCTGCGACGGGCGGCGAATTTTTCATATTCCTCTCTCGCATGGTCCTCGGCTTCCTTCTTGCTGACTTTTCCAGCGCTGGGCAGAACCCGGCGGTCATTGAAGCGCAAGAATTCGTCCAGTTTTTGTTCCCAGTCTTTCAGAAATATCTGTTTGCGCCGCTTGGCCTGGTCCTCAGCAAAGTCTAACCACATGGTCACGATTCGGTTCAATTCATCAATTTCATGTTCATCGAGGTAATTCTTAGCAATGGCGACATCGGTGCGGCGAACTTCATCGCTTTTCCAGTTGGTCAAGCCCATGTTGGGCAGCAGATGATTCGCCCGGCTTTTGATGAGTTCAGCCGCGGTCATACCTGTGGCGGCGTAGTGTAGCTTGTTCTGGATAATGCTGAAAAATCTTGTGGTTTCCGGAAGCGATGGCTCATAGTCAGCTGCCATGGCGAAAATTTCTCTAACCCGCAAATACATCCGGCGTTCACTGGCCCGGATGTCGCGGATGCGCTCCAGCATCTCGTCGAAATAATCGGGCACGGCAGAACCGGCCACCGGCGGATTTTTCAATCGCTCGTCATCCAGAACAAAACCCTTGATGATGTATTCCTTGAGACGCTGAGTAGCCCAGATACGGAAACGGGTGGCGATCAGGCTTTTAACCCGGTAACCCACGGAAATAACCGCATCCAAATTGTAAAAAGTCATCTTCCGCCGGACACTTCTTTTCCCCTCCTGACGAACTACCGAGAAATCCTCGGTAGTTGACGACCGCTCCAACTCACCTTCCTCGTAGATGTTTTTCAGGTGCAGGGAAATGTTATCCGTAGAACACTGGAACAGTCGCGCCATGTCGGCTTGAGTCATCCACAACGTTTCGTTTACCAAGCGAACCTCAATCTTCACCCGGCCGTTATCAGACTCGTAAATGAGGAGTTCCCCACCTGTTGGGACTATTTCGTTACTTTTTTGTGGTTTATCGCTCATAACCCCAGCTCCTTCAGATACTCGTCCAGCTCTTTTTGTGTCTTAGCTAGTTCCGCTTCTACTTCCTGAATCTCCTTTTGCACCGCTGCGATATCGATATCCTCTTCCTCTTCAAAGGTGTCTACATACCGAGGGATGTTCAGATTAAATTCGGCCTCTTGAATGTCTGAGAGCGTCGCTAGATGCGAGTATTTTTCGATCTCCTTGAATTCCCGGAACGTCGAGACGATCTTTTCTATATCCTCATCCCGCAAGCGGTTCTGCTTTTTGCCGTCCTCGAACTCACGGCTTGCATCAATAAAGAGGATATGTTTATCCCGGACGCTTTCCGCCTCCTCCCAGGATTTCCGGCCCTTGTTGAAAACGAGAATTGCCGCCGGTATGCCGGTGCCGTAGAAAAGCTGGGCCGGAAGCCCGATAACCGCTTCAAGGATATTCTCCTCGATGAAATGCTTGCGGATGACGCCCTCCGCACCGCCACGGAACAGAACTCCATGAGGAACAATGACCCCCACTTTGCCTTCACCTTCAATCGCTATTTCGACCATATGGCTGATAAAGGCGTAATCGCCTCGGCTCTTTGGAGGAACCCCTCGCCAGAAGCGATTGAACCGGTCATGACTTGCGTTTTCCTGCCCCCATTTATCTAGGGAAAAGGGGGGATTGGCAACCACGATGTTGAATCGCATCAACTCATCGTTCTCAATTAACTTGGGATTGTTAATGGTGTCGCACCATTCAATGCGAGCAGAATCCATGCCATGCAAGAACATGTTCATCCGACACAAGGACCAAGTAGAGCCGTTGGATTCTTGCCCGAATAGGGCGAAGTCTGGGCTTCCAACTTCCCGGCCTACTTTGATGAGAAGGGAGCCCGATCCACAAGCAGGATCACAGATGCGGTCCCCGTCTTTTGCAGCGAGGAGCTTGGCCAGCAGTGTAGAAACTTCCGGTGGGGTGTAGAATTCGCCAGCTTTTTTCCCCGCTCCAGCGGCAAAACGGGATATCAGATATTCATAAACATCTCCAATTACATCACGGTTTCCAATACGTGAAGGGCGAAGATCAAGGCGCTCGTCAGCAAAGTCCTCCAACAAGTTTTTCAGGCGGCGGTTGCGTTCCTTAGTCTGCCCCAAGGCTGGTTCGCTGTTAAAGTCAATATTGCGGAATACATTTTCCAGTTTAGCTTTGTTTGCATCTTCGATTTTTTCAAGGGCAACATTGATTATCTCGCCGATATTGGGCTCGTCGCGATGAGTGTAAAGGAAGTCAAAGTCTGCTTCTGGAGGCACTATAAAGCGTTCCCGAGCCAATGCCCTTTCCACCCGGGCCATATCACCATTGTACTTCTTCTCATATTCTGCTCTTTTATCCTTCCACAGATCGCTCATATACTTAATGAAGAGCATGGTAAGGATGTAGTTCTTGTATTCTGAGGGATCAACTGCACCACGGAAGGTGTCACAGGCGCGCCAGACAACGTTATTGATCTCGTCTTTGGAAACGTTAGGATTTATCATTTATCTCTCCTGTGCTTGAATTGCTTTTATACAAACCGTATTGATAAGACGTGATCTAAGCTCAGAAAGCCTGTCCAAAAGAAATTGTTCGTGCTTAGCAAGCGTTACTACCTTTACCACTTTCCCCTGAACAGAAAGGGGTGGGATCGGGATTGGCAAGCGAGAAAGTGTGCTCTTAGAAATAAAAGACATCCCAGCTCCACGCGCCCGTGATTGAAAGTAGGCTTGCGCTTTCGACTGATTAAGCCACCACGCCAAATATTGCGGAAGCAATTCTTCGTTTCTTGTGCGAAGAATATAGAAAGAACCCGCAGCAAGGGTATCCTTTAAATCATCTTCAATGCAATAAGCAAAATGCGCTACTCCACGAGCTTGAAAAAGTATGTCGCCCTTACGGACAGAGTAAATTTCAGGTTTTCGCTCAGGGAAAAAGACTGTCAGATTATCAGATCGTAAACGATGGCAAGAATCAAAATCTTTGCTTTGAATCAGGCGGTGCGTGCCTCGCGCCTCTTCCTTGATCCTAGTCTTAGCTTGATATCCCACCTTGATCTGAGCAACTTCTTCTAGATCTGCTTTCGTCATTAAGTCCGCCTTTT
>JAGGXJ010000066.1 GCA_021163105.1 Syntrophobacterales bacterium | reverse complement strand
TATCAAGAATCTCTTTACGAACGACCGGGACAGGATTATAGACGGGGAAGAAGAATTTGTCATCCACAAGATTAACAAAACCGAAGGCGGCAATCCTGCCGTCGGTAGCAAAACCCATTGCGGAATTAACCAGCTCTTTTTGCAGTGCCTGGTAGGTAAGACCCACAGACATCTTTTTGACCTGTTTGAAGGGCAGGTTGAATTTATAGGTTTTCATGATTCCTTTAAATCCGTCAGGACGTTCCCAGAATTCCGAATCCAGCGCGAATATGAGTTTGTCCGGATTTTTACTGACGTAGGCACCCAGATCGGAGATGCTCTTAATTCCGAGTTTTTCCGCTTCCGCCTTTCTCATCATCAGAGTATAGGTATTGTTGAACTTGACTGGAGCGAGCCATACAAGACCTTTCTTCGCGTCTGCCTTTTTGACCCAGTCATAGACTTTATCCGGGACGGTCATGATCTTTGTTTCCTTCTGCTTGTAAAACAGGGTGTACGCCGTGCCCGTGTACTCGTAATAGAGGTCAATTTGGGCGTTCTCCAGAGATTTTCTGGCTATTGCCGTGCCTACGCCCGTTTTCAGTGTAACATCGAAGCCCGCCTGCTCAAGAAGGATACTTGCCAGCTCCGGAAGCAGGAGCTGTTCCGTGAAGTTCTTGCCGCCCACTATCAGGCTTTTCTCTGCCGCAAAAACACTGCCTGGTAAAAGTAGCGCCGAAATAAGTATTGCCGGAAGAACAAGTTTAAATATCTTTTTCATGTCATACCTCCTTTTTGTCTCCTGACCGAATGCCAGAGAGTTTTAATGTTTGAGGATTCGAGAAAAAATAAGCTGAACTATTTCACTCAAATCCCGGGTTAAGCGTTGATTGCTTTGCAGGGAGTTATCTCCCCAACTTCTCCTACTCAGAAAGACGCAGGCCTTTTGATATCAGGACAATTCCTAACAATTCGGAGAGAAAGTCGGCGAAAAGCGCCAGCAAAGTAACGGGAATGGCGCCGGCCAGCAGCTTGTCCGTCTGCATAAGGCTGATTCCTGTGAATATGAGGTCTCCCAGGCCTCCTGCCCCTATGACATAGGCGAGCGCGGCTGTGCCGATATTGATTATCAGGGCCACCCTGAATCCTGTAAGAATCACTTTCATTGCATTCGGTAGCTCTACCTCCATCAGGATTTTGAGAGGGGGCATCCCCATTCCCTTCCCCGCGTCTATCAGTTCAGGGGGCACCGCGGTAATCCCGGCAAGCGTATTCCTCGCGATGGGGAGTATGGAATAGATGGTAAGGGCGAATATCGCCGGTTTTGTGCCGATACCCAGGAAACTCATGGCCAGCGCTAAAACGGCAAGGGAGGGAATGGTTTGTCCCAGTCCGATAATATACATGCAGATCCCGGCGTACCGGCGAAAACGCTTCCTGGTAAGCACAATACCCGCTGTAATTCCTATGATTACGGCAAAGGTCATACTTATCGCCACCATGTACAGATGCTGGAAGAACAATTCCATGATAACGGGATATTCGTAAGGATCCGAGAGTAATTCTATCAGACCCGTCCGTTCGAACGTCACACCCGCAATCAGTATGATAACCGCAATGCTAATCTGGTATAACTTTATTAGTAGTTTTATCATCGCGCTAATTTCCTTTGTACCTTGATGCCTTCGGGCGTTGTGAGCCGCTCCAGTACAGCCATTCCACCGTCAACAACTATTGCCAGGAGAGAAACCAGTATGGCGCCACTCAGTATCATTTCCGGATAAACACGGGCGATACCCTGCTGGATATACACCCCCAGCCCCCCCGCTCCAATATAGGTGGCGATGGCGGCAATTCCAATATTCATGACGGCAGCCGTCCTCAGCCCCGCAATGATTACGGGCGTGGCCAGCGGGATTTCCAACTCTCGCAGGAGCTTCCACTTATTCATGCCCATGCCTCTGCCCGCGTCCACCAGGGAGGGAGGGACATTTTTTATGGCAGTGTATGTATTTCTGATTATGGGGAGCTGGCTGTAAAGGACCAGGGCTATAACAGCCGGGACTTTTCCCAGTCCCATATTGACTATCGCAAGGACAGGGAGCATCAGTCCAAAGAGGGCAATGGAGGGTATAGTCATGAGTATGTTGGCCCCGTTCAAGACCCTGGAAGCGAATTGCTCGTGCTTCGTAATGACGATGCCCAGAACCACGCCGATGGGTGTGGCTATGAGGAGTGCTACCCCCACAATCCATATATGCTCCCAGGAGAGATACATAACCTCGTCAAAGTTATCCACGATGAATCGCAGTGTACTCATACCGCCCCCCCGTTTTCATCGGATTCCGCTTCATCGGCGTAACTTTCTTTTACGGCTTTCTGTATATCGTTGTAGGTTACCGTTCCTGCAAAGTTTCTGTCCTCGTCCACGACACAGAAGGTTCCGGCGTCATGCATAAGCATAAAGGAGAGGACATCCCTGAGAGATGTTTTTCCCCTCAGGAACAGTGGATACCGTTCCACTACGTCCCTTACCAGACCTTCTTCATACTTGAGAGATTTCTGCGTAACGAAGCCTATCGGTCTGTTTCGTTCGATTACTATGCCGTAGCGAAATCCCCTTGCGTCTAAAAATTTTAATGCTTCAGGTGAACGATCACCTCCCTGGACGATATTTTTCGGCCTCCGGTTGACAACATCACTTACACGCATGAGCCCGAGGACCTTCAGAGCCCTGTCGGACCCCACGAAGTCGGCGACAAACTTGTTTTTAGGCTGTGTTAGAATGACTTCAGGGGTATCATATTGTATTAAACGGCCCTTATCGAAAATGGCAATGCGATCGCCCATCTTTATCGCTTCATGTATGTCATGAGAGACAAAGGCCACGGTCTTTTTCAGATTTGCCTGAAGCTTGAGAAACTCATTTTGAATCTCTTCCCTGTTTATGGGGTCTATAGCACCGAAGGGTTCATCCATGAGAAGTATATCGGGGTCCGCGGCAAGTCCCCGGGCTACACCCACTCTTTGTTGCTGGCCGCCGGAGAGCTCGGCGGGGTAGCGCTCCCTGTACAGTTCAGGTTCCAGGTTATTCATTTGAAGCAGGTCATCGATGCGCTCACTGATACGTTCTTTGTCCCACCCCAAGAGCTTAGGGACAACAGCGATGTTTTCGGCTATGGTTTTGTTCGGGAAGAGTCCTATGGCCTGAATCACGTATCCCAGGCGCTGCCTGAGCTGTACGATATCAAGATCCATGATGTTCTGATCTTCTATGACTATGTTCCCTCGTGTAAGTGTCTCCAGTCTGTTGGTAAGGCGCAGAGTGGTCGTCTTGCCGCATCCCGAGGGGCCGAGAAACACCACCACTTCGCCCTTCGGCATGGTGAAGCTTACGTTATCAAGGGCGGTTACGGTGTCTTTCCCCGTACCGAATATTTTTGTTATAGAGTCATAAGTTATCATTGGAGACCTCTTTCTTTTTTGAACTGCAATCTTTGTTTCAAAGTGCTGGCGGGACTTTTGCCGTGATCCGGCTGCTCCACATCACTAATCAGAGAGGATGTTTTCCCCCGATATTTTCAGGTAGAACGGTCAGGTAGAATGGACTGATTGGTTGTGCGTGCAGATTTTTGATGTAGGATATTTTTTATACATATGCTTTAGGTGGCTATCATACGTTACACACAATGTCAAATCCGGCCGAGAAAATACGAGAGTATGAATTTCTAAAACCAAAAATAATCAAGCAGTTGTATTTAGAAAAGGTTGGTTTATTATTAGTATTCGCTTCCGGTGTGGTGAAAGGGGTGGGTACCCGTGAAGTGATCATATGTCTAAAAAGCTTGACTAGTTCCCATGGCTCGTAATAATAAAGCCTTCAACGCAATTAGCTGGAGGGAAACAAAATTGATTCCAAGATATTCAAGAGACGAAATGACTTATATCTGGAGCCCTGAGAACCGGTTCAGGAAATGGCTGGACATAGAAATTCTCGCATGCGAGGCCCTTGCCTCCATGGGGAAAATACCGGCCGAATCACTGGATAATATTAAGAAAAAAGCCGGTTTTGATGTGCAGAGGATTGATGAGATCGAGGAAACGGTTAAGCACGATGTGATCGCTTTTCTTACCTCTGTTTCAGAAAGGGTAGGGGAGGACGCGAGATACATACATATGGGTCTTACTTCTTCCGATATCCTGGATACATCCCTTGCCGTTTTCTTGAAAGAGGCGTCGGAACTGCTTGTCGCGGATCTGGATGAACTGCTGGTTGTTTTGAAAGACAGGGCGTTTGAATATAAAGATTCTATTATGATTGGAAGATCACACGGAGTGCATGCGGAGCCGATCACCTTCGGTCTCAAGATGGCCCTCTGGTACCAGGAGATGAGAAGGAACCGGGTACGATTAACCAACGCTAAAAAAACGATCAGTTGCGGGAAAATAGCGGGGGCTGTAGGCACCTTCTCATTTATCGATCCAGGTGTCGAGGAATATGTGTGCGCGAAACTGGGACTGAATCCTGCACCCATATCCACGCAGATTGTTCAGCGGGACAGGCATGCCGAGTTTTTCTCAACCCTTGCTATAACAGCTTCTTCCATTGAAAAATTTTCCACGGAGATAAGACATCTTCAAAGAACGGAAGTCAGGGAAGCAGAGGAATTTTTCTCTCCCGGTCAGAAGGGGTCTTCGGCGATGCCGCACAAGAGAAACCCTGTGCTTTCGGAGAATCTTTCCGGTCTCGCGAGGCTTGTGAGGTCATACGCGCTTGCGTCTATGGAAGATGTGGCACTCTGGCACGAACGGGATATAAGCCATTCTTCCGTTGAAAGGGTTATAGCTCCTGATGCCACAATACTTCTTGATTTCATGCTGAGCAGGTTCACCGGTCTCATGAAGAACCTTCTTGTCTATCCCGAGAGGATGATAACCAACCTGAATATGACCAGGGGTTTGGTGTTTTCGCAGATGGTGTTGTTAAAATTTATTGAAAAGGGAATGTCGAGGGAAGATTCCTATGCGATTGTCCAGAGAAGTGCCATGAAATCGTGGAACGAAAATCTGGACTTCAAGAAATTGCTCCTCGAAGATGAACAGGTTATGTCATATCTGAGTGTAGAAGATATCGAAAACGTGTTCAGACTGGAAAATTTTCTTGGCCATATAGAGTTTATATTTGACAGGGTATTTGGAGGAGAAGATGAAAACACTTAGGATAGTCCTGATAGTATTTTTCCTGGTGGGGTTTTTCGGATGTACCAGCGTGAAGGAGTATATTGAAATTGCGAAAGGTGACACCATTTCAGAGGGATATTTTGATATACTGAACAAGAACACGAGAGAGAAAACGTTATATTCCGAATTCGAGACAAGTATTCGCGTTGTCGCTACGTGGAAGAGCAGAGAATTTGAGGATGTGTACCTGTCGGAATACTCCAGGCTCTATCTCTTGACTGCCGCGGATAAGGAGCAAAGGAAAGAGATACTGTCTGATACGTCGTCCGATCTCAGGGAATTTCTGTTTTATGCGTATACCCCTGACAGGGAATCCAACGATTTTTTGAAGCCTGATTCCGTCTGGAAGGTATTTTCCTCCGGTGGAGAAGGGGAAAGGCTGGAACCCCTGGATATAAGAGAGATTGACAGCACGCCCCTTGTTACAAAATTTTTCCCCTATGTGAAACCCTACGGGAAATTTTACAGCGTGAAATTCTCCAAATCTCTGTCTTCAGACAAGGATGATACTGTAGCAGAAAACGGGCCTGAACTTGTTTTTACAGGTGTGCTTGGGAAAATAGAGCTGAAATGGAACGGCGGTAAGGGCCGGTAAGCCCCTTTTAGGATAACCTCACGATGTCTCATAGCCACAATATCTTGTGGTGTTTTCTGCTTGACATACAAGTTGAGTTGCACCTA
>JAGGXJ010000121.1 GCA_021163105.1 Syntrophobacterales bacterium | reverse complement strand
TTCAAAACCCGGCAAGGGACAATCCCTCTATCGATGTAAGCTCAAAAACATGATCAATGGAAACCAGTTCGAACGTACCTTTCGTTCCGTGGAGACGTTCGAACCAGCCAATCTCCAGGAAAAAAAGATGCAGTATCTCTACGAGGAAGATAACCAGTACTGTTTCATGGACGCGGAAACATATGAACAGGTCTATCTGACAGAAGGCCAGGTCGGTGATGCGAAAAACTACATGTCTGATAACCTGGACGTGGAAATCCTTTTTTTCGGAGAGAAGCCGCTCGGAATCACGCTCCCCAATTTCGTGGACCTTACAGTCACCAAATCGGAGCCTTGGGCGAAGGGGGATTCCGTCACGGGAAGAACCAAGCCAATTGAAGTGGAAACAGGCTATGCTCTTCAAGCGCCTCCCTTTGTCGAAGAAGGAGAAAAAATAAGAATCGATACACGCACAGGCGAGTATCTTACACGCGTCAAAGAATAATGGACATAAACTGGAAACTTGCGCGTAAAAAAAACGCCCTTCACATCCGCGCCGCGATGATCCAAGCGATACGCGGGTTCTTTATAGACAGAGACTATCTGGAGGTGGAAACACCCTCCAGGATCCCCGGCCCCGCTCCGGAATGCCACATTGATGCCATCCCCTCGGACGGCTGGTACCTTCACACATCACCCGAGCTATGCATGAAGCGGTTGCTGGCCGCCGGATATCCACGAATATTTCAGATTACCAGGTGCTTTCGCGGCGGAGAGCGGGGACCTCTACATATCCCGGAATTTACACTTCTCGAATGGTACAAAAGCGGCGCTGACTACTTCTGGATGATGGAAGAGTGCGAAGAGCTTATCATCCATGTTGCTCACAACCTGGGCCATGCGGAACAGATCAACTACCGCGGAAGAGAGATCGATATACAGACGCCATGGGAAAGGATCTCTGTAAAAGATGCCTTCAGACGTTATTCCTCTGTATCGATGGAAAAGGCGCTGGAAAACGACCTCTTTGACGAAATCATGGTAAGCGAAATCGAACCCCGACTCGTCGGAATAAAAAGACCTGTATTTCTGTATGATTACCCTGTCGTTCTGGGTGCATTAGCGAGGGTGAAAAAAACGGATCCCCAAGTGGCGGAGCGGTTTGAGCTGTATATGGGTGGACTTGAGCTGGCCAACGCGTTCTCGGAGCTGACCGACGTGGCGGAGCAGAGGGCGCGTTTTGAAGAAGAACAGAAAAACCGCCGTGAATCAGGCAAATCCTCCTACCCCATGCCCGAAAAGTTTCTATCGGAACTGACCGATATGCCTGAGTCTTCGGGGACTGCCCTTGGTGTGGATCGCCTCGCCATGCTCTTTACTGATAGTGCGTCAATAGACGACGTGGTGACCTTCACGCCTGAAGAGCTATAATCTGTTGCTTTCTAATACATTGATTCTATGAGATCGGCAAATTGTTCGTTTATCGACTTTCTTTTGACCTTCATGGTAGGGGTCACTTCACCATCTTCAGTATAAAGTTTTTTGTCCAAGATTTTGAATTTTCTGATATTCTCCACCTTGGCCATCTGTCCGTTCACCTTGTTAATCTCCTGCTGTATGAGATCTGTGACCTCTTCCGTCCTCGTAAGTGTCGCGAATGTGGTGAACTGAACCTTTGCGTCCTGGGCGAACTTCACGACATTTTCCTCGTCGATCACGATTATGGCCGTCAGGTATTTTCTCTTGTCCCCAATAACGACGGAGTCATTGATATAGGGCGAAAATTTCAACAGATTCTCGATATACTGGGGGGCGATATTCTTGCCTCCCGCCGTGATGATCAGGTCTTTCAGTCTGTCCGTTATCTTGAGATACCCATCTTCATCGATCTCTCCGACATCCCCTGTATGCATCCAGCCATCTTCGAGGGCTTCTTTCGTGTTTTCTTCATCCTTGTAATATCCTTTAAAAATGCCTTTGTGCCTGACAATAATCTCACCACTCTCTCCTATTTTTACCTCGGTCCCCGGCAGGGCCTTCCCCACCGCGCCAAGCTTGAAGTCGAATTCACCCCCCATATGGGTAACCCCCGATGTCTCCGTCATGCCGTATCCCTCACGAATCGGTATGCCGATGCTCTGGAAAAACTTGAGGATATCATGAGATATGGGAGCGGCGCCGGAAAATCCCAGACGGGTTCTGTCAAAACCCAGTCTTTCCTTGAGCTTCCAGAAGACACAGAAGTATGCCAGCTGGTAACCGACATATAGCGGCAATGGTATTTTCTTTCCGGCAAGTCTGAGGTTATTGTACTTTGCGCCGATTTTCACCGCCAGCCCGTAGACGGTCCTCTTGAACCATGTGGCATCAGCCATTTTCAGCACGATAGCGGAATAGTATTTCTCCCATATCCGGGGTACAGCGTGAAATATTGTGGGAGAAACAACCATCATATCGTTCATCACAGTATCCGTGTTTTCGGTAAAGTTCACTGTATGTCCCACGGTCATATGCATCATCATGTCAAAGATCTGCTCATACACATGATTAAGGGGGAGGAACGATATGGACTCATCATCTACGCTGGCTGTCGTTACCTTGGCTGCCTGCTCGCCCACCCACAGATAACCCTCGTGATGGAGCATCGCCCCCTTCGGAGGACCCGTTGTCCCGGAGGTGTAGATGATTCCGGCTATATCCTCCGGTTTTCCCTCTTTCACAAGGGTGTCGTAGAGGGCAGGGGCTTCCATGCCAGCTTCTCTGCCAATCTCCATAATCTTGTCGAAACTGATCACCATCGGGTCTTCAAGACCCCTGAGGCCTTCCATATCCCACACGATAATCTTCCTCAGATTGGGAGTGTTCTTCCTGAAGATAAAGGCCTTGTTCATCTGTTCTTCATCCTCGCAGATAAATACGACCGAATCCGAATGTCCAACCACATATTCACATTCCTTTGCGGGATTAGTAGTGTAAACACCCACAAAGGTGGCGCCCAGAGACATCACTCCGAACGCTGAATAAAGCCATTCCGGCTTATTTTCACCGATAATGGCAACATGCTCACCCCTTTTCACCCCGATACTGTTCAGGCCCAGCGCTGTGAATTTCACATTTTCCAGGTACTGTTTCCATGTAATATCACGCCAGATGCCAAAATCTTTCATCCTCAATGCGATCCTGTCGGGCTGTTTCCCGGCTATATTGACAAGGGCCTTGGGCAGGGTGTTTGCTTGCATAGTATTATTCGCTCCCGGTAAATTTCGTGTTTTCAGCGGAACCTGACTTTTCTTCTATATCTCTTGGATGACTGAGCCTTTCTGTATCCATCAGCAGTTGTCTCTTCGGTGTCAATCCCAAGATAAAACCTCTTTACATCCTCATCTTCGAGCAGCACTTCCGGTTTGTCGGCGCGCACTATTCTGCCACTTTCCATCAGGAAGGCAAAGTCCGCGTACTTCAGGGCCATATTGACATTCTGTTCAACGAGCAGGATTGTCACTCCTCCTTTGTTGATATCCCGTATGATGTTGAATATCTGCTTTGTGAGAAGAGGGGACAGGCCCAGAGATGGTTCATCCAGCATCAGAAGCTTTGGGCGGCTCATCAGCGCTCTCCCAATGGCCAGCATCTGCTGCTCACCCCCGCTCATATATCCAGCCTCTTGTTTCTGTCTCTCTCTGAGTATGGGAAAATGCCTGAACACATCTTCTATATCCTTCTTTATCTCTCTCCTGTCTTTCCTCGTATAGGCGCCCATCTGGAGGTTCTCCAGAACGGTCAGTTCAGGAAACACCTCTCTTCCTTCCGGCACATAGCTTATGCCCATACGAACGATCTCTTCGGTATCCTTCCTGTCAATTCTTTCGCCGAGAAACTCTATGAAACCTTTCTCGGGCTGGTCATTATCTTCGAGTATCTGCATGATACTCTTCAGCGTGGTTGTCTTTCCCGCTCCGTTAGAGCCAAGGAGGGTTACTATATCGCCCTCTTTTACCTCAAAGGATATCCCGTGCAGAGCCCTTATCAGATCGTACCATGTCTCTATGTTCTTTACCTTAAGCATTATCCTTCCTCCCCGAGATAGGCCTCTATGACTTCAGGATGACACTGCACATCCTGAGGCAACCCCTCCACGATTTTCTTTCCCTGATTTATCGCAAGTATCCGGTCGGAAATGCCCATGATCATGTTCATATCATGTTCAATCAACAGAATTGTAATCTTATATACTTCCTGTATATCCTTGATCCAGATGTTCAAATCTCCCTTCTCTTCGGTATTCATCCCCGCGGATGGTTCATCCAGAAGAAGTATGGAGGGTTCCAGGGCCAGCGCCCTGCCCAGCTCCACGAGCTTTCGCCTCCCATAGGCAAGATTGGCTACAAACTGGTCTCTCACAGCCTGAAGGTCAAGGAAATCGACTATCTTTTCCACGAATTCCCTGTTTTTTATCTCCTCTTTCGCCGCCCTGGACTTCCTGCCGAACAGGGTGGCTGTGGCTCCGCTCCACACACCGGTCTTCATGTGTATGTGCCGTCCCAGCATCAAATTGTCCATAACGGTTGCATGCTTGAAAAGCTCTATGTTCTGAAAGGTGCGTGCTATACCTTTTTTTGCTATCTTGTCCGGCAGATAGCCCACCAAGTTTTCACCTTCCAGAAGAATCCTCCCTGAGTCCGGTTTATATATGCCGCTTATCAGATTAAAAATGGTGGTCTTGCCTGACCCGTTGGGACCGATTATGGAAAATATTGAGTTTCTCTCGACCTCAAAACTAACGTCATCCACCGCTTTGAGACCACCGAAACTTATGCTGAGGTTTTCAACCTTGAAGAGAGACATTATCAGAGTTACCCCTCACATTATTTAGTCTTGATCATGCAAAAATCGACGTTTTTGATCGGGCGCAGGCCGCACAGAACCCCACCGGGATAACCTGCAGAGGCCTGCGCCGTAATCTAATCTAACTGTTTATTTTTCAAAGAAGATTTCTATTTCTTCTTCCATGTTGCCAGATCATTAGGCGTCCAGTCCTGGAGCAGGATATAGGATGCTCCCGGTCCGCATTTCTGGATCTGAACAGAGTCCGTTCCCTGATGGCAGTTCTCGTTAAAATTAACTACCGGGCCTATCCCCTTGAAATCTTTAAGGGAATTTAATTCTTTCAGACAGGCCTCCGTGCTCAGATTCGGCCCTACACGTTTCAGGGCTTCAACCAGAGGTTCCGCAAAGAGAATACCAGCCATGAAGAATGTTCCCCATCTCTCTTCCGGAACCATCCTCTTAGCCGCTTCACGGTATTTGGTCAGCAGGGGGTCATCAGAATCAGGTGGTGGTGCAAAAGCTCCGGTTATCACTCCTTCAAACAGACCTCCAGAAATCTTGTACATGAGGGGATAATCTGAAAGCGTATTGGACGATACCCACTGCGGTTTGTACCCTATGGTAGCGCAGGTCTTCAGGGATATAACAGCTGTAGTCGGATTGACCCACAGAATGACTGCTTCGGCGCCGGATTTCTTGAACTTCAGCATCTGGGACGCAAGATCCTTTTCTCCTGGTTCAACCGGTATCTCTGCCACAAGTTTCATCCCATAGGTGGCAAGCCGCTGTTTACACCCTTCCAGCCCGTTCTTACCGTACGCGTCGTTCTGGTAGAAAAATCCGATTTTTTTGAATCCCATTTTCTCCACAAGATACTTTGTGATAATGCTTCCCTCGTCCTGATAAAGCGGATATGTGGCAAAAAGATATTTTTGAGTTGGAACTACATATTCGGTAATCGCTGTGGACGGACTGAACAGGATAACCTTGTTCTTTGCGAGGTAGTCTTTAACAGCCATCCCACAGGCGCCGCCAACTCCTCCAACAAAGGCAAAGATCCCCTTGCGCTCGACCAGTTCCTTGACCACTGCCTTGGTCTGTGCTGGGTTATACTGATCATCCCGAATAAAATACTTGATCTTTCTCCCGTGGATACCACCCTCTTCATTGACAAGATTGAAAGGGATGGCGCTGCCCCTAGCCACCGAACCCCATGGCGCCGCCGGTCCTGTCTGAGGTCCCCACTGCGCTATCCTGATCTCCTTCTTGTCAAAACCCGGTCTGCCAGCGGAAGCGTCAACAGCCAATACAAAGATGCAGACAATCGCCAGTGCTACTGCAAACAATGTTCTCTTGATCTTCATAATATTCCTCCTTCTTTCCATGTATTGCGAGACAGTTGTAAAACGCCCCCTTTTGCTCAATCTCTACGTTGCGCTCAAACTTCAATTCTCAAAATACTCCATGTATTCCTGCGGGTAAAAATTTCACACGCTTTGACCTCGAACAAAATTGAACATTTTGCAAAGAACTCATTGTTTAAATTTCAGCCTTTGTGCCACTCTCCTCCTTCCTTTATAAATGTAAATTCCTGATTGACCTCCATGGTTTCATCCGTATCGCCATACAACAGCGTTACGTCTACCTCAACGCGCACAAATTTTTCTATTTTGGAATATTTAGCTTTGTCGTGGTTGCCTCTCAGATCGTGTATGTTCAGAATGTGGTAATCCTTTATCCTGACAGGCGAATCCTGTACCTGTTCCAGATATTCTCCATAAGTGTGTGTGGAACGATATATCGAAGAAGGGGCGAGGCAATCATAAACTTTCTTTAAATCCCTCTTGATCTCGGCGGCAAAATACCTCTCAACAGATTTTTCTATACGGGGCTTTTCGAGAAAAAGCCCTAACTTTTCTCCTGTAAAGCTACAACCCTGAAAAATGGACAAGAGCAGTAAAACAACCAGGCTTTTTACGCAAAGAGTTGAATTTTTCAACTTACACCCATAATTGTCCTGCGGCGTTATGTCGTGAACCCGCATTTCGCTACACTTTCTTTATATAATGCTTCGCAAAAAGACCGCTTGGACGAACACAGAGAACAAGCACAATCACAAGAAAAGCAACGATCGGTTTCCATTCAGGCCACACGTAGCCAAAGAAATTCTCAATCAGTCCGAGCAGCCCGCCTCCTATAAGAACACCCGGGATGCTCATCAGCCCGCCAAGAACTGCGGCTGCAAATGCCCTGAGAAATGGTTCCATCATGAAATTGGGATCCAGCGTTGCTCTCGAGGCAAAAAACATGGCAGCGATAGCCCCCATGAGCGAGCTCAAGCCCCATGCAAGGGAAAACATCCGTTCCACACGGACACCCATGATCTTGGCGGCATTTTTATTCTGCTGGGTAGCTTTCATTGCCACACCAACTCGGGTATATTTGAAGAAAAGATAAAGGAGCGTCATAAGAATGGCAGCTATGACAAAAACGCCGATTGCCCAGTCACTTATGATAACCCCCTTTATCGGTTCATGGGTAACATTGAACGACATGGGGATTTCAAAGTACTTCTGTTCCGCACCCCATTTCCACCCCGCCAGTCCCATGAGGAGCATTTCAGCTCCAAGAGTAATCACGATAAGCCCAAGGGCAGTGGGTTCCTTGGCGGGACGAAGAAAGGCAAATTCGATAAACATACCGAGCAGGATCGCAAATACCATGGTGATGATAAGGGCCAACCAGAACGGGTAGTGATAGTATGACAGGATATGATAGGCTATGAATGTTGAAAACATTGCCATCTCTCCCTGCGCGAAGTTGACCACCTCGGACGTCTTATATATGATCACCACGCCTATCGCCATCAGACCATAGCAGGCCCCTATCGCCAGACCTTCAACTATTAGTTGTCCTATCATATTCTCTCCATTTGAGATCTTTGCAAAATGTCCCTTTTTAAAACAACAGGGTTAAAAGGGCCACGTCATCCAGTATTTCTTTATTCTTATCCACACGCCATACATGCCGAGTGGCTCGAATATGATTATGCCTATCATTATAAGTCCAAGCGCTATACTCCCGAAATTCTCCAGACCGATTACGGTAAACCATTTTCTGGAAACAGAGATAAGAAAGTCTCCCAGGTAGGGGGTCTCAGATACATTTTTCAGCAAATCGTACTGCAGGTAGGTTATCAGTGTGGCGCCCATAATCGCGCCAAGGATTGAGCCAAGCCCGCCGACAACCACCATAACGAGGAATACAATGGAAAGTATCATATTGAAGGTAAAGGGATCGAAGAAGCCACATACAAACGCGAACAGCCCACCCGCTATCCCCGCGTAAAATGCGCTTATCGCGAAGGCAAGGGTCTTGTAGATTGTGAGATTTACGCCCATCACTTCCGCCGCGATATCGCTGTCTCTTATTGCGACAAATGCCCTTCCTACGCGCGTCTTCATGAGATTTATGGCGCTCACTATCATTATAACGGCGATAATCAGTATCAGATAGTACATGCTGACATCGGACTCCAGCACCCAGCTGAAGCCCATCTTCGGTATTCCCAGATCCAGGGGCGGGGCATGGAGTCCCATCCTGCCCCCAAAGATATCCCATGTGCCTATAACATGCATGATAGCCAGACCAAAACCAAGGGTCGCGATCGCAAGATAAGGACCCTCCAGTCTCAATGCCGGCAGGCCGAGGATAAAACCAAAAAATGCCGCGATAAAAGCCGCCAGCGGAAGGGCAAAGACAAAAGGAATCTGAAAATGCGTCATCAGGAAGACCGTTCCATATGCCCCTATCGCAAAGAATCCGGCATGTCCCAGTGATATCTGGCCGGTGTATCCAACGAGGATATTAAGCCCCACTGCAAGTATCACGTTGACTATTATGATATTCAGGAGATAGATGTAATAGTTCGGCATGTAGATGGGAAGGGTGAAGAGAAAAATCAGAAATGCCGCGGACCAGAAAAGAACAACACCGCTTCCGATAAGTTCGATGTCCTCGTAATACTCTCGCTTCATATCCATAAAGACACCCCTACCTTCCATCCTTTTCTGAAAAGGGTTTGTATGTTAGCCGGAAACCTGACTGTCGCATTAAGCGTTAAGTTCGGAGTTTTGGAATAGAAAAATTTTTCCTTTCTGTAATATTGGTCCAAGATAGAGAAAACAAAGCTGGGTGTCAAGACAAAAAATTTTCTTTTGTTACTGCAATATGATTATGTCACCCCTGAGTTGCAATATGATATCTCCCTATCATATTGCAGTAACAGAATATTTAACTCCCTTGACTGAACAGACGGGCTGTGTTAGTTTTTCTCCTGTTGAACGGTGAGGGTTACAATGGAATTTACGCATCTGGATGAAAATAACAGGCCGAAGATGGTCGATGTAACTGCTAAGGATCTCACCCTGAGGGAGGCTGTTGCCAGCGGCAGGGCACTGATGAGACCTGACACTGTAAGGGCTGTTAAATCGGGAGGTGTTTCAAAGGGTAATGTCTACACCACCGCAAAGATTGCCGGAATCATGGCTGCCAAGAAGACAAGCGATATTATCCCGATGTGTCATCCACTTGAGCTTACCGGGATTGACATCGATTTTTCGAGTGATATTGAGAAGGGCGAAATAACCATTACTGCAAGGGTCAGAACCTTCAACAGAACGGGCGTGGAGATGGAGGCCATAACGGCGGTAAGTGTGGCTGCTCTCACAATATATGATATGTGCAAATCTGCAGACAGGGCGATTGTGTTGTCCGATATAAAACTCCTTAAAAAAAGTGGGGGCAAAAGTGGGGTTTTTGCAAGGAAAGAGTAATTAACTATGAGTTCAAGCACCTATAAAACGAGGCCGGGTTTTTTCCTCCCTATTTTTCTGGACTCCCTGCTTCTCCTTGTGTTACTGATAACATCTGTTTTTAACAGGGTTTTTCCTGCTGAACCCGTGATCCTTTTTCTTATATTTGCTCTCACTCTTTGTATTGTTTTTGGATCAGCCCGGCGCAAGACAACTATTGGGGATGAGGGTATCAGGATAAGAAAACTTTTCAGGGTAAAGCAGCTCCGATGGGAAGATATTACCAATGTAGATGTTATGGCTTTGCATAAGAAGGTTTATCTGTTGCTGACCACCACGAGAGGATTCCATACCTTGGCCAACTCCCACGGGGATTTTACCTCTCTTGTGAAAGATGTTGTCCGGTATGTCGATCAGGAAAAGGTTGAAGAGGGCGTTCAGACTGTTATCGATCATCCGGTAAAAAGGATATCAGATATAGTGTCCGCATGGGTTGCGTTTATTATTCTTCTGGGAGCAATTGTCCTGAAGATTATCTGAAACTGTTTTATATGCCTCAAAGGAGCGTTTTATGGGCAAGCGGGAATCGATCAGAGCAGTAATCAGCGAAGAAGTTGATGAGTCGACTTTCCCCCTTATAGAAGAGTTTTTCGAAAAGAGGCTTGACAAGGTCGTTACGATTCTTGGTTGCAGGAAAAACAGTAGAGATGGGGATGGGGTATATGACGAAGTCCTGTCGATGGTCGAAAAGGCCCTGATAAAAATTGCGATGAGACGCTCCAATAATGTAAAAACCGCCGCGGCCGATTTTCTTGGTATAAACAGGAATACCCTTCACAACAAGATAAAAAAAATGAAGGTATGATATTTCCCTTCCAGTTTCATGGATGTGAGAATTTTAACTGGGCAATTTCCTCTGTGAATATATGCCGGCTTGGTTGCGCTCCTCAATCCAACCCACCCTGAAAGATATTTGGCGAACATATACTTTTTGAGTATAATTGCAAGTTTTACCGTAAAATCGACAGCGGAGGAAGATATGATTAGAGTACTGTTAATCGGAAACGGCGCCAGGGAGCATGTAATAGCGGAAACGGTAAAACGATCGGCTCACGATATCGCGCTCTTTTCCTGCATGAAATCCAACAACCCCGGCATTGCGTCTCTCTCAGAAGAGGTGCTGACAACAGGCTATGATAACCGGGAAGAGATCGGCCGGTTCGCGATGGAAAACACCATAGATTTCGCGATAATAGGTCCTGAAGATCCCCTGAACAACGGCATTGTCGATTTCCTGAAAAATGAGGGCATTCCATCCGTGGGTCCGACAAAGAGCCTTGCTCGATTGGAAACCTCAAAGGCCTTCACAAGAAATCTGCTGGAAAAATATGACATCCCCGGAAATCCACAGTTCAGGACATTCTCCTCTCTTGAGGGAATCGAAGAGTTCATCGCCCCTCTTGACGGCGTCGTAGTAAAACCAGACGGCCTCACCGGCGGCAAAGGCGTTATGGTACAGGGGGACCACTTCCAGACAAAGGACGAGGCAATCGAACAATGCGAAAAGATTCTGGAGAAACATCCTTCCGTAATGGTTGAAGAAAGGTTCGAGGGTGAGGAATTTTCACTGCAATGCCTGTGCGACGGTGTAACTGTCGTGGCTACTCCTCCCGTACAGGATCACAAAAGGAGGTTTGTAGGTGACAGGGGTCCGAACACGGGAGGAATGGGTTCATATTCTGTTGAAGATCACTCCCTTCCTTTTCTGAAAAAGGCGGATGTGGCAGAGGGTCTTGCTATTACACGGAGAGTTGCGGAGGCAATCTACCTGGAGACCGGTGAATACTACAAGGGCGTAATGTACGGCGGGTTTATTGTGACAAGAGACGGTGTCAGGCTGCTGGAGTACAATGCGAGGTTTGGCGATCCGGAGGCCATGAATATTCTCCCTCTCCTGAAAACGGATTTTGTGGATATCTGCAGGGCCGTTATCGACGGAACTCTTAAGGACATGGATATCGAATTCGAGAACAAGGCCACTGTCTGTAAATACATTGTCCCCATGGGATATGGGCTTCCCGCGGATCACCCGGACGCAGACTCCACCTCTTCGAAGATCGAAGTGTTGGACACAAAGGATGTAAATTTATATTATTCCTCTGTCGACAAAAAAGAAGACGGCCTCTACATGACATCATCAAGGGCGATCGGTGTGGTGGGAATATCCGACAACCTGGACAGCGCCGAGAAGATAGCGGAAGGAGCGATAGTGTCGATAAAGGGTCCGATAGATCACCGGCCTGATATTGGAACAAAGAAACTGATAAATAAGAGAATTCAGCATATGAAAGAGATAAGGGGACAATAAAAGATGAGCAACAGGATAAAAAAGGTTTTAATAAGTGTAACGGATAAAAAAGGGATCGTTGCTTTCGCGGCGGAACTGAAAAAATCTGGTGTGGAAATACTTTCTACAGGTGGAACGGCCGCGCAATTGAGAGATGCCGGCATAGATGTCACCGACGTCTCGGATTATACGGGTTTCCCGGAGATGATGAACGGCAGGCTGAAAACTCTTCATCCGAAGATTCATGGCGGCCTGCTCGCCCTGCGGGATAATGATGGCCATGTAAAATCGGCACGGGAGCATGGTATAGACATGATAGACATGGTTGTCATCAATCTCTACCGGTTTGAAGATACGGTAGCAAAGGAAGGCTGCACGCTGGAGGATGCCATTGAGAATATAGATATAGGAGGGCCCACCATGCTGCGGGCGGCGGCGAAGAATCACCGCTTTGTGTCCGTTGTCACCGATCCGGAAGATTACCCCAAAATCATAGAAGAAATGAACGAGACCGGGGGGATGATATCCGAAGCGACAAACTTCGCCTTAGCGACAAAGACCTTTCAGCTTACGGCACGCTATGATGGAGCCATATCCAACTATCTCGGGACTATAGAGAAAACAGGCGGCATGAAAAAGTTCCCGGACACCTTCACCATGCAGTTTGACAGGGCTCAGGATCTGAGATACGGGGAAAATCCCCATCAGGATGCGGTCTTCTACAGAGAAAAAAACGCACCCGTTTCATCCATATCATCAGCGAAACAGTTGCACGGCAAGGAGCTGTCCTACAACAATATCATGGACAGCGACGCGGCATGGCAGATGGCGTGCGGCTTCGACCTGCCGACCGCCGTCATCATGAAACATTCTAATCCATGTGGCGCCGCAACATCAGACAGCAAGCTTAAAGACGCGTATGTCAAGGCTATGGCAACCGACCCGGTATCTGCCTTCGGCGGCATTGTCAGCTTCAACAGGCCCGTTGATATGGAAACGGCGCAGGAACTCGCCAAGACCTTCCTGGAGGTCATTATCGCGCCCGAATTTGATAAAGACGCCTTTGATATATTGACCGCGAAGAAGAATGTGCGACTGCTGGAAATTCCGGCGCCATCCGGAACTCAATCAGCTGATCTCGATTTCAGAAGAGTCGCGGGAGGTCTTCTCGTACAGGAAAGAGATCCCGGCAGAGACGACATCATAAAGGCGGAGGTGGCAACCAAAAGAACGCCCACGAAAGAGGAATACCAGGCGCTTGATTTTGCATGGAGAGTGGTTACGAATGTGAAATCCAATGCCATAGTTTTCGCGACAAAAGACCAGCTGGTCGGGGTCGGCGCGGGACAGATGAGCAGGGTGGATTCGGTGCATCTGGCAAAAATGAAGGCAAATCTGCCCACAAAGGGAACCGTGCTCGCGTCTGATGCCTTCTTTCCCTTCAGGGACGGTGTTGACATGGCGGCAGAGGCGGGTGTTATGGCTATCGTACAGCCCGGCGGATCGATACGCGATGAAGAAACCATAAAGGCCGCGGATGAACACGACATCGCCATGATCTTTACGGGCAGGAGACATTTCAGGCATTAGACTCACGGCAGGAAACTGTTGCCGGAGCTATTCAGGTTTAACCGGGTTTTTTAAACAGAGGATTGATACGGCCTTAGGCAGGTCGTATCAATCCGGATTATGCTCACACAGACAGTGATGTCCGTGCTTTTCGGTTGATTACTACAGCGGAATATTGCTGTGTTTTTTAGGATGTCTTACTTCGACCTTATCCTTGAATGTCTCAAGGAGGGCCACAATCCTTTTCCTTGTTTCCCTTGGCGCAATAATCTCATCAACAATCCCTAATTCTGCCACAAAATATGGATTGTTGAATTTCTTTTCATAGGCTGCGACCAGTTCCTTACGTTTGGCTTCCGGATCCCCGGCACCAGAGATCTCCTTACGGTAGATTATGTTGCATGCTCCTTCCGCACCCATTACAGCTATTTGCGCGGTAGGCCAGGCCATAACATAGTCAGCTCCAAGAGACTTGGAACACATACCAATGTAAGCTCCACCATAGTCCTTGCGGACATCCACGGTAATCTTAGGTACAGTGGCTTCAGAATACGCGTGAAGCAGTTTGGCCCCGTGTGTAATAATACCCGCCCATTCCTGCTCCGTTCCGGGCATATATCCGGGGACATCGGCAAAAGTTAGAAGCGGTATATTGAAAGCGTCGCAGAACCTGATAAACCGTGCCGCCTTGTCGGAAGCCTTGTAATCCAGGACACCTGCGGAGAACTTTGGATTATTGGCAATAACACCGACAGGTTTTCCCATAATCCTGATAAAGGCCACTGTGACACTCTGTGCCCAAAGCTCATGGGATTCGAACATCTCATTATTGTCCGCAACTGACATGATAATTTTTTTCATATCGTAACCACGCGCTGCTCTATCGGGAACGATAGTATCCAGTTCCGGGCATTCTCTGTCGGGACTGTCTGTACACTCTTTGACAGGCAGGGGGCTATGGCAACTATCCGGAAGATAGGACAATAAATCCCTCACCTTGTTGAGACAGTCCTCATCGTTTTCCGTAGCAACGTGACAAACACCGCTTTTTGTCGCATGGGCTATGGCACCACCGAGATCTTCATGCGTAACTTGCTCGCCGATAACCGCCTTAATTACATCCGGCCCGGTTATATACATATGGCTGGTCTCTTTAACCATGAACACAAAGTCCGTAAGAGCCGGTGAATAAACAGCTCCTCCAGCAGTCGGCCCCATCATTACCGCGATCTGGGGGATATACCCTGACCCGATTGTGTTGCGATAAAAAATTCCCCCGTACCCTTCCAGAGATGGAACTCCCTCCTGAATACGCGCTCCTCCCGAATCATTTAAGGCAATAAAAGGCTTTTTGGCGTCCATTGCCATATCCATAACTTTACATATCTTTTTGGCGTGCATTTCGCCAAGACTGCCACCGGAACTGGTAAAATCCTGGGAGGCCACAAAAACAGTACGGCCATTAACCTTGCCAAAACCGGTAACAACGCCATCCGCCTTGATCTCTTTTTTGTTCATTCCAAACAGGGCAGAACGGTGCTTCACAAACAATTGTACTTCCTGAAAGGTGCCTTTGTCGAAAAGCAGGTCGACTCTCTCTCGAGCTGTCAGCTTTCCCCTGTCATGCTGTTTTTGAACAGCTTTCTCTCCGCCCATGGTCAATAAATTGTCTCTTAATTCTTCAAATTCCCTGATTTTATCTTCTGTAACTCCCATTTCTACCTTCCTTTCGTATTAATAGTTGTTATGCACACACCTTCAGCCATATTATTCATGGCGCTGGTTCTGTCAAACCGGCAATCGTAATGCGACAGATGGAAATATTTCCATATTCGGTGCCTTCTGTCCCCGGAAAACCGTTTCATCCTATTTTAACACTTTCACACTTCGTTATTGATAATTCCCTTCTTTTTCAGCTTGTCAGTTTCTTCTTGAGAATACCCGAGAATGTCTTTCAACACCTCTTCCGAATGCTCTCCCAAAAGCGGAGCGGGTGCATAAACTTTCCCCGGCGTTTCAGACAAATGAATAGGCGAACCGGCAATTTTCATTCTACCCGCGCGTGGCTGGTCAATTTCTACAAGCATCCCTCGATATTTGATATGTGGATCTTCACATATCTCCCTCATGTTATTGATTGGAGAATAGGGAAGAGCTGCTGTATCAAAAATGGCGGACCACTCCTGTCTCGTTTTCTTTGCCATTTCAACATCGAGAACAGGAATGAGTTCTGTTTTGTTTTTTGTCCTGAGGGGATTTGTCCTGAATCTGGGATCATTGGTCAAATCCTCCCTTTCTATCACCTTACAGTATTTGGCCCACAGGGCATCATTCCCGATAGCTGCTATGAACCAGGCTTCATCCTTTGTTCTAAAAGCCTGAAACGGAACGATAGAGGGATGTGCGCTTCCCAGAGAACAGGGAATTTCGCCCGTGAGAGTGTATCGGACAGAGGCGTTTTCCAGCATGCAAAACAGGCCATCTACCATAGAGCCATCATAGTGTTGTCCCCTGCCCGTTTTTTCACGATTGATTAATGCGGCAAGTATTCCGATGGCCGCCTGATGACCGGCAATTATATCCCCGACAGAGGATCCCACCCTGCATGGAGGACCCCCTTCCGGTCCCGTGATACTCATGAGACCGCTGTAACCCTGGGCGACCATATCATAGGCCGGCCGGGTATCATAGCCGGAAAGGGAATCATGTCCGAAACCACAAATGGAAGCATAGACAATTCTCGGGTTTATTTCTTTAATAGCCTCCCAGCTGAACCCAAGTTTTTTCATCGTTGTTGGTCTGTAATTCTCCACAATTACATCTGATTTTTTGATAAGTTTTGTCAGTATTTGTTTTCCTTTATCACTTTTCAAATCCAAAACCAGGCTCTTTTTATTGCGGTTGAGGCTTACAAAATAACCGCTTCGGTTTTTATCCCGTTCACCGGCAAAAGGTCCGAATTCCCTTGAGTCGTCCCCGTGGGCCGGTTCAACATGGATCACCTCGGCCCCAAGATCTGCCAGAAACATCGTACAAGTCGGCGCTGCCAATACATGGCCTAAATCGACAACTCTTATGTCCTCTAATGCCTTCATAGCCAATTTTCTCAATTAATTTAGGGGAATAACCGTTTTCCTCGCAGGCGACTATCTCAAAAATGTCGTTGCGTGTCAAGGCGATAATGGATTTTGATAACTGTTCACTGTTGAAAGAACAAAGATTTAAGTGGACACAGATAAACACAGATTATCATGGTTTTCATATAATCTGTTTTCCAAATTTTTTGGAGATTATACTAACATCTGCGCAAAAAACGCCCCGACTCGTCGGGATTGTGAATAAAACCCCTAATGTAATTAATGGTTGTCTTCCTTCTTTTCATTTGAATCCTTGGCTCTTGAGCCCTCTGGTATTAATTGTAGATAATGTATTTATTTTGCCTTAGGAATCAAGAATAAATAAGTTATACAGATTGCGCCGTAATTTTGTTTGTTTTCAAGGCGTGTTGAAGTGCTCATAACAAGTTATGTAAGCTTTGGCACAACACAGAAAACAAGTAAAAGGACAAGCAAGATGTATGAGTTATTTATGCTTGCTGACTTAATCGAATACAACTAACCGAGAGATGGTCCTTAAATGTTAACCCCGACCCGTCGGGGTATGGATCAGCCTCAGGTGAAGGGAGATGCCCCCCCTCCCGAGCAGGATTGACCGGATCCACATGAAGCTACAGGGGAGGACACGACCTTCTCTGCCTTTTTCTCACCACACCCTGGGCACTCTATATCGTTATCATTGTCACTCGCGAACCGGATTAATTCAAATTTACTGCCACAATTTTCGCAGACGTATTCATAGATCGGCATTTCTTTTCTCCTCAGGAATGATTATTCAGTATACCTGTCCCTTCAGTTCATCAACATGCAGCAAGGCGCTGTGCACGGCCGTCGCTCCATCGCCGCAAGCGGTCACCACCTGCCTCAGGGATTTGCTGATGCAATCTCCACACGCAAAGACACCTCCAGCCGATGTCTTCATATCACTGTCTGTAATAATATATCCGCCATTGTCCAGATTAACAACCTCTTTGATAAAATCCGTATTAGGAACAAGACCAACAAAAATAAAAACGCCGTCAACAGAAATTTCTTCATGCCTGCCAGGCTCTTTCACATTCTTTATTTTTACCCCGGTTACACCATCTTCCCCCAATATTTTTTCCACGGTAGAATCCCAGGCAAATGTAATTTTTTCGTTGGCAAAGGCCCTCTGTTGAAGTATGGCTGCCGCGCGCAGGCGGTCTCTTCTGTGAATGACTGTAACCTTTGATGCGAATTTCGTCAAATAGAGGGCTTCCTGGATAGCGGTATCTCCGCCTCCAATCACGGCAACTTCCCTGTCCCTGTAAAAGGGAGCATCACAAGTGGCACAGTATGATATCCCTCTGCCGACAAACTCCTGTTCCCCCGGTACTCCCAGGCTGCTCCAGGATGCTCCCGTAGAAACAATTACGGAAAGAGTCCGATAGGTATCGCTATCGGTAATAACCTCCCATCCTTCAACATCTCCTGATTTTTTTCTGTTTATGCGGTCTACCTGTTCCGGTCTGATCTCCAAGCCGAACGAGACCGCCTGTTTCTTGAATGTTTTGTTAAGTTCAAAACCACTGATCTCAGAAACACCGGGGTAATTTTCTATCATATCCGTCATTGTTATCTGACTCGCCTGGGCATTTCCTTCCAGCAGCAACACTTTCATATCGGCCCTGGCCGCATATAACCCTGCGGTAAGTCCGCCGGGCCCTCCTCCGACAATAATAGCATCATAGGTATTTTCCGGGATATTTATATCAGACACAATTCTCTTTCCTTTCCTCAAAATTTACAAATCCAGCTTACGACTATCCAAATACCCGGCTGTCCGAACAAAAACAGATTGTTCCTCCACCGGTTTTCCGGATCGTTAATTCAAGTTAATCATATTCTATCTTTTGTCAAGTATTGGTTACAACTGAACCCGGAAACACTATTCCAGATGGTCCCGCATCTGTTCTTTCACCGTATTCATCTCTGATTCTGTTGAGTTATGAGGATTTTTATTCAAGATCAAGATATGCAATCCCGATTCTATCGGGATTGAGCATAACGCAGAGATTGGGCGAAAAGACCATTAATCAACAGAATCATCCCTTGATGCACCCTACGGCCCTGAGCCTCGCGACCTTTCTGGACAGGCCAGCCCGATGGACAATGTTCACCACGTCTTCCATATCCTTATACGCGTCAGGCATCTCTTCACGAATTGTCTTTTCCCCGGCAGCCATGATCACAATACCTCTATCGGCCATTTCTTTTACTATTGATTTGTTTCGGCTCTCCCTTATCGCCCTGCCACGGCTCATCACCCGTCCGGCACCATGAGAGCAGCTGCCGAATGTTTCTTCAAAGGCCTTTTCTGCTCCCGCGAGCACATAGGATCCTGTGCCCATATCCCCGGGTATCAGTACCGGCTGGCCCACCTCGTGATACACGTCCGGCAGGGCAGGATGTTGGGGAGGCAAAGCCCTCGTGGCCCCCTTACGGTGCACACACACCTTCCTTTTCCTGCTCGCTACAGGAAATTCCTCTATCTTCGCAATATTGTGACATACATCATAAACTAGCCGCATTTCTATTTCGCGTGGAGACATATGCAACGTTTTTTCAAAGATCTGTCTGGTCCAGTGCGTCAGTATTTGTCTGTTCGCCCAGGCGTAATTAGCGGCGCATGCCATGGCAGACATATATTCCTTCCCCTCATCAGAGGCAATGTACGCGCAGGCCAGCTGCCGGTCAGGCAGTGGAAAATCCAGCTTGTTGCTGCGCTTCACCATCCTTGCAAGATAGTCATCGCACACCTGATGTCCAAAACCCCGGGATCCCGTGTGAATGGCGACAGCAACCTGTCCCTCTGCCATCAGCCCGAATGTGGAGGCAATTTTTCTGTCAAAGATCTTGTCCACAACCTCTATCTCCAAGAAGTGGTTCCCGGAGCCAAGTGTTCCCAACTGTCTTCTGCCCCTTTCAAGTGCCCGCTCGCTCACGCAGGAGGGATCCGCCCCCTCCATCCTGCCGCCATCCTCGATAGTCACCAGATCGCCCCCGGAGCCATACCCAAGTTTGACTGCCCATCCGGCGCCTTCCCGCAACACTCTTTTTTCTTCATCGGGAGAAAGTTCAATGGGACCTTCAGATCCCACACCGGCAGGTATATCCCTGAAAAGGGCAATAACAAGATCTTTTAACCGTTCTCTAATTTCACCAAATTGGAGATTTGTCACCATCAGGCGAACACCGCAGTTTATGTCATACCCCACCCCTCCCGGAGAAATAATCCCGTCTTCCATATCGAAGGCGGCGACACCACCTATGGGAAACCCATAGCCCCAGTGTATATCAGGCATGGCAAGGGAATGTCTGATGATACCCGGGAGATGTGCCACATTGGCAACCTGCCCGAGGCTTTCATCTTTTTCTAGACTTTTCATCATCCGTTCATCGGCATAGATAATCCCGGGAACACGCATGCCACCCGCAGGTGGTATGATCCAGCGAAATTCATCAAGTTTTTCAATTCTAATATCAGACATCGAAAATAACCCTCCCAATCCATGTCTCTCGGGTTTTTCTTATCTCTACCCAATGATAGGTAATCGCCTTTATCTCAATATTCATACGGTGTCTTGCTCGCGAAAACAGCTCCCCTTTTGCTATTCCCTTTATGTGAAAGTTGTCCATTACGGAAATTACAAATTCTTTCAATAACAAACCTTCTCCATTGTACAGGTACAACATCTCTCTGAGAAAATTTACCAGAAGTTCCTCCAGATCGCCGCCTTCAACAAAAATTTCTTTTTCTTTCCTTGCATGTACAAGGTTTATATCGGTCATTATATCAAAAACAGCAAAGGCTGCATTGCAAAAGAGGTCTCTCTCATTTATCCCATATATCTCCACTCCCAGATCGGCCGTATGGTCAAATATTCTATAAGGTGGGAACGCCACCCGATTTCTCTTTTTATTCATATCGGATACCTTTTGTTTTTCAAGTATAGACCACTTACCTGAGGAATGGAAGCCCCGTGCCGGTTCGCATTGCTATCAATAATGAGACCTGTTACACTCCGTGCCTCAGACATATCATACAGACAAGGAGAGTCCATGGAGACGTTTAACGTTTACATATCAGAATACCTAGAGGGTATCATCAAACGGAAGACAAAAAGCCTTTCGACTGTGATTGAAGAGAACCTTATGTCATTGGATGTCTTGCTTACCGTTACCGGCGAAGAAATGGAGGGACACTTCACAAGTCAGGAGATGTCGCTCCTTCATGAGGTTTTTAAAAGCGATGAGTTCGAGTCGGCGCGTATCCGGGAATGGCCCGCCCTGCTTGCCTGGGACCTGGAAGATGTGGAAAAATGTGAGAAGCTTGGTACACACAATTTAACGTAAGCGTTGATGTTCTGATTGAAAAACTGGAGGTACTCACTCCTCTGAAGGCTCTGTGGCTTCTCCATATATCAGGAAACACAGAGACCGTTCACCACACCGGACAATTCTAATCCCCCAGAAGTCCCTTTATCTTGCCCTTCAGGGAGTCGGTCTCTTTCTTGATACCCTCTCCCGCGGTTTCGGCTTGAGACGTGATACTCTTTCCGGCTGCATCAATACTGGAACCCAGTTCCTTGAGCTGGTTGTTGAAGGCATCCATAACGTCAGGGGAAATAATCTTTGCGTATAGTGTTGCAAATATCTCCTTAAGCGCCTCCACGGGTGATGCGCCTCCTTTTTTCTGGCCTATGTTCTTGAGGTGTATGTCCGGTAACGGTGAGAAGATCCCTTCTCCTCCGAGTATTGATGTAACCAGTTTGATTTTTCCGTCCCTGATTATGAAATCCTTTATTATTATCTTTTTCCCCTTGCTTTTCCCCGCGGCTTTTTTTTCTGACGCTTTTTCCGCTCCGGCCGTTCTTTTTATATTGTTCAGGATAGCCTGAAAATTGTCTGTCCTTCCCATCTTTTCATATGTAATTTCAGGGGTAACTACTTCGATTTTTTCAATTATGATGGGATCTTCGAGCACCGATTTTTCATCCATATTAATAAAAATGGATTTAACTGTCATGGCTTCCGGGGATTTGAATCTGGCCGGATTTCCTAAATAGAATTTCTTGATCTTTGCTTGCGCGGACAGCAGAGAAACATCAACATTTGACAGATGAACATCTGTCTTTGTTATTTTCGGCCCATATGTGTTAACAGCCGTTTTTATCACAGGCCCGAGATTCGAGAGGAGCACTACAACTAAAACTGTGACAACGACAATTACGACACCTGCTATTATCACCCATTTTTTCATGATTTGTCACCCTCCCTTAATTTTATTCCTGGCAACAAGCCGGGTTTGTGCTTATTATTGTAACCGTTTACGGTTATCGGTTCACGGTGTGTCCTGCATCAAAATTCAAACACCCCTGACTCCTCGCCGGGTAATTCTTCATGCATATCAGGATCTTCGCGTTCCACTCTTGCCAAGCCCACAAGCATTTCTTCATCGTCCAGATCTATCAGTTTAACTCCCTGCGTGCTGCGGTGCAGAAGTGAAACTTCATTAACACCAAGCCGTATAATATTACCGGTGTTGCTGATCAGCATAATATCCTCATCGCCGGTGACCTGTTTTATGCGTGTCACAAAACCCACCTTCGGTGTGGTCTTGAGATTAATAATTCCCTTTCCACCCCGTGACTGAAGGCGATATTCCAAAATCTCAGTCCTCTTGCCGAATCCGTTTTCCGAAACGGTCAGGATGGAATTGTTGTCACTTAACACCTCCATACCAACCACTTCATCATCTTGTGCTATTCTAATGCCGGTTACTCCACGGGCTGTTCTTCCCATGGCACGGACATTTTTCTCGTTGAATCGGATCGCGTTGCCTTTCCTGGCGCCCAAGAAAATATCCTGGTCTCCATTGGTTTGCTTAACATCGATCAGTTCGTCTCCTTCGTCAAGGGTAAGCGCAATTATACCACCGCTTCTCGGGTTGGAGTAGGCGATAAGGTCTGTCTTTTTGATAATTCCCCGCCTGGTTGCCATTATAACAAATTTATCCTCGACAAACTCCTTTACGGGAAGAACCGCCGTAATTTTCTCATCCTTAGATACTCCTATGAGATTAACTATCGCCTTGCCCTTCGCGGCTCTTCCAGCTTGGGGAATCTGGTATATTTTCAACCAGTATACACGCCCCAGATTAGTGAAAAACAGGATATGGCTGTGTGTCGAGGCTATAAACATCCTTTCAAGAAAGTCATCCTCTTTTGTACCCATACCGACTTTCCCGCGCCCGCCGCGATGCTGGCTTCTGTACAGACTCACCGGATTTCTCTTTATATAATTCTGGTGTGATATGGTAACAACCATATCTTCTTCCACAATCATATCTTCAATCCCGATATCCGTATTGCTCAAGACTATCTCGGTCCTCCTGACATCTCCATATCGTTTTTGTATATCTTCCAGTTCCCCTATAATGATATTGAGTATCTTCTGAGAATCCGCGAGTATGCCTTCCAACTTTTTAACAAGGGCTGATATCTCTATATGCTCTTCCCGTATCTTATCCCTTTCCAGACCGGTCAGTCTTTGCAGTCTCATTTCCAGGATTGCCTTGGTCTGCTCTTGACTCAGGCCGAATCGTGCCATTAACTCTTCGGAGGCCACTTTCGCAGTTTGTGATGCCTTAATAATCGCTATGACTTCGTCTATGTTGTCGAGAGCAATGATGAACCCTTCCAGGATATGCAGTTTCTCCTTGGCTTTGGACAGCTCAAACATTGTTCTTCTGGTAATCACCTCTTTTCTGAAATCGATAAACTTACCGAGGATTTCCTTAAGGTTCATAAGCCTTGGCTGTCCTCGGTCAATGGCCAGCATGATTATACCGAATGTCGATTCCATCTGGGTGTGTTTATAGAGCTGATTGATAATAACCCCGGATATCTCATCCCTTTTGAGCTCTATTACTATTCTCATTCCTTCGCGATCTGATTCGTCTCTCAAATCGGCTATACCGCTTATCTTCTTTTCCTTTACCAGCTCGGATATTTTTTCTATAAGATTTGCCTTGTTAACAAGGTAGGGCAGTTCTGTAACAATAATGCTCTCCCTGTCGTTTCTGGCGTTTCGTTCAATGATGGCACGCGCTCTGAGCCTGATGATTCCACGCCCTGTACGGTAGGCGGAAACTATGCCGTCTCTGCCATTAATAAATCCGGCAGTGGGAAAATCCGGACCCTTTACAAATGCCATAAGATCGTCAACCGAAAGTTCCGGATTATGGATAAGCTCTATTATCCCATCAACAAGTTCGGTAAGGTTATGGGGGGGGACATTGGTTGTCAGACCAACCGCTATTCCTGACGACCCGTTCAGAAGAAGGGTGGGAATCCTAGCGGGAAGAACCATCGGTTCATCAAGAGACCCGTCGTAGTTCGGAACAAAATCAACGGTATTCTTATCAAGGTCCGAGAGAAGCTCTTCCGCCATCTTCTCCATCCTGATCTCTGTATAACGCATGGCGGCGGGCGGATCTCCATCAATAGATCCGAAATTTCCCTGACCGTCAATGAGCGGATATCTCATGGAGAAATCCTGTGCCATTCTGACAACGGTATCATACGCAGCCGTGTCTCCATGAGGATGGTATTTACCTATAATATCGCCTACTATTCTTGCAGATTTTTTATAGGGCCTGTTCCATCTGTTCCCAAGCTCAGACATGGCGAACAGCGCTCTTCTGTGAACCGGTTTCAGGCCATCCCTGATATCGGGAATTGCGCGTCCTACAATTACACTCATCGCGTATTCCATGTAGGACTTTTTCATTTCATCTTCTATCGTTACCGGTATGTTTTTCTGGAACAACTGATCCATATTTTTAAAAACCTTTCTATCTATTCAGGGTGTGTGTTCAGTGGTGGGAATCCTCTTAATTATCCCTAAAACTATACATCCAGATTTGAAACATTGAGTGCATTCTCAAATATAAAGTTCTTGCGAGGCTCGACCTGATCCCCCATAAGTGTCGTAAAAATTTCATCTGCGGCCACGGCATCTTCCACCTTAACCTGAAGGAGTGTCCTCCTTTCCGGATCCATCGTCGTTTCCCAAAGCTGTTCTGGATTCATTTCTCCCAGACCCTTATAGCGCTGTATGGACATTCCTTTTTGCCCTGTCTGAATTATGTAATCTATCAGCGCTCGCATGTTCTCAATCGGATTGTTGTTTTTTCCACCATCCGTGCCTTTTTCAACCACCGTATAGGGAGCTTCACCGAGAGGGCTTATCTGGCTGATATGAACCCTGGCCTCGGCAAATTTAGGCATATTAAAGATATCCTTATCTATCCAGGTTGTATGGTCCTGTCCATTTCTTTTTAGACTGAAAAATAACTTATACCCACCATGTTCTTCATCCTCTTCCGTCCAGCATGAGCTGATTCTTTTCCCAACGGCATTGCTTATTCTTTTGCCTGTTTTGGAAAGCATGTTATCATCCATAAAATCGCTTCTGGAAAATACCGGGTCTCCTGCCAGCAGTCTGATAATCTCTTCATCCTTACCACTTCTTTGAAACTTGTCCAGTATAGTATCGAGTCTTATCCCCTTTTTTATAAGACCCAGCAATTTTGTGCCTGTTATAATATCGCCATCTCCTGTAGCAACCTGGACATTTTCTACTCCATTTTCCAAGATATAATCGCTCATTTCCTCTTCACTGTTTATATACCACTCCTTTTTTTTCTCCATTACCCTGAAAAGGGGCGGTTGAGCGATATACAGAAAACCTCTTTCAACCATTTCACGCATATGCCGGAAAAAGAACGTTAAAAGCAGAGTCCTGATATGGGCACCATCAACATCCGCATCTGTCATGATGATAACCTTGTGATAACGAAGTTTGTTGATATTATAATCTTCCTCTCCAATACCGGCGCCCAGGGCGGTGATAATAACCTTGATCTCGTTATTGTTGAGCATCTTATCAAGCCTTGCCTTTTCCACATTCAACACTTTCCCCCGCAGAGGCAGAATGGCCTGATTTTTCCGGTCTCTTCCCTGTTTCGCGGAACCACCCGCTGAATCTCCCTCAACAATATACACTTCACTCCTTGTTGGGTCTTTCTCCTGACAATCCGCCAATTTCCCCGGAAGTGAGGTAACTTCGAGCGCGCTTTTTCTCCGTGTCAGTTCCCGGGCCTTTCTCGCGGCATCTCGTGCCCGTGCCGCATCAATTGACTTGGATACTATCTGTTTTGCGATAGTGGGGTTTTCTTCAAAATAACTTCCAAGCTTGTCATACACTACCGCTTCTACCAAGCCTTTTACTTCACTATTACCAAGTTTGGTCTTTGTCTGTCCTTCAAACTGAGGTTGTTTTATCTTAACACTTATCACACAACCCAGGCCTTCTCTGACATCTTCTCCCTTTAAGGATGTTTTTCCGTTTTTTGCGATACCACTGTTTGTGAGATAGTTATTTATCACCCTCGTAAGGGCAGATCTGAAACCTATAAGGTGTGTTCCACCTTCCGTGGTGTTAATGCTGTTCGCGTACGAAAAAACATTTTCCATGTAACCCTCATTATATTGCAGGGCCAATTCTACAGAACAGTCATCCTTTTCACCGCTGATATATACAGGCTTGTTGTGAAGAACTTTTTTGTTTCTGTTTATGTACTCAACGAATGAAACTATCCCCCCTCTATAGAAAAATTCATTTTTTTTGTCTGTTCTTTCATCATCAATAACTATCCTGATTCCTCTATTTAAAAAGGCAAGCTCTCTGAGTCTGTTGGAAAGAACATCAAAGCTAAAATCGAGTTCCTCAAAGATTTTAGAATCCGGCATGAATGTTATTTTTGTTCCATTTCTTTTTGTCTTACCAATCTCTTCAAGGGGATGTGTGGGAATTCCTCTTTTATAAGACTGTCTGTACACCTTGCCTTCTCTTCTCACCTCCAGTTCAAGATATTCAGAAAGGGCATTGACTACAGAAACGCCTACTCCGTGAAGTCCACCTGATATCTTATAACTGTCGTTGTTAAATTTCCCCCCCGCATGAAGCTTTGTAAGCACCACCTCCGCCGCGGATACCTTCTCCGTCTTGTGCATACCCACGGGGATACCCCTTCCATTATCTTCCACGGTGATACTGTTATCCACTCTGATCTTGACATTTATGGAATCACAATATCCCGCAGATGATTCATCCACGCTATTATCCACAACTTCATATACCAAGTGATGAAGACCCTCTTTACTGGTACTGCCTATATACATGGCAGGCCTTTTTCTGACGGCCTCAAGTCCATCAAGAACCCTTATACTATCCGCACTGTATGACGTTTTCACTGATATCTAATCTAATCCTTTCTTAATTTTACAGGCATTACTATACACATATAATCACTGTTGCCTGCGGATCCGATAATTCCTGGACCCTCATCTCCTCTTATTTTAAAAGATATTATATTCTCCACAACAGGCTCCATGGCGTCTATAAGATATCTGACATTATAACCCGCCTCCAACATATCTCCACTATACGACACATCTATTTCATCTTTTGCCTCCCCAACATCCGGGTTGGTTGAAGTTAACACCATTCTCTGGTCATGAACCTCTATTTTCACTCCACTAAACCTTTCGGTAGACATTACACTCATCCTTCTAAGGGAATGAAGTATCTGATTTTTGTCCAGCTGTATTTCCACTCCTCCATTTTCCGGGATAACTCTTTTGTAATCCGGATATTCCGCGTCGATAAGACTTATTCTTAAGATGGTATTGTTCTTCCTGATTACACATACACCTTCAATTACACACATATCGACAGAATCACCATCTTCAATAAGCTTTCTTATCTCAGATACTCCCTTCCTGGGTATTATTATCCCATCAACAGTATCTCCTAAATCACTCTCTAAAGGTACATTAACAAGAGATAACCTGTGACCATCTGTTGCAACCACATTGATTCTCCCGTCTGTCACCTTAAAAAATATTCCATTCAGGTTCGGCCTCATCTCATCATTGGAAATAGCAAAAAATGTCTTGTCTATTATATTTTTCAATACACTGCATTTTATTTTGAGAGTTTTTATATTTTCAATATCCAAAACTTCAGGAAAATCATCAGCAGATATACCCGGTATTTTATATATTACCTTACCGCACGTTACGTTTACCCAGTTATTTTCCATTACCTCAAATTCTATAATATCTCCCTCAATCTCTCTTATCATTTCAAATAGTTTTCTGGCAGCAACCGTGATTTTCCCTTGAGTTATAATTTTAGCATCACAATATGAAATTAAACCTATCTCTCTGTCGGTAGCCACTATTTTAATTTGTTCCGATTCCGTTTGAATTAAAATATTATTAAGAATCGGAAGAGTTGTTTTTCTTTCTACAATTCCCAAAGTTTTTTGAATACCATTTAAAAAAATATCTCTTTTGATCGAAAAATTCATTTTTTCACCTATCCTTAAAAAAATTTTTTAATTAGAAAATATAGTAATAATAGTAGTAGCTGTTAATTTGTTGATAAAACATATTAAACTCCTGTATTTTCCTAACCATATTTTCCTAAAGTATACTTAATAAGATGTTAATGCCCGGTTTGTAGAATCACCTCTAATTCTTCCACCACTTCTTTTATTTTATAATCTTTTTCCATCATCTTTTTTATCTTATTATTAGAATAGATAACTGTTGAATGATCTCTTCCCCCCATCTTTGTCCCTATATCCGGAAAAGAGTTACTAGTCAGCTTTCTTGAGAGATACATTACAACCTGGCGTGAAAGTACAAGGTTTTTATTCTTCTTTCGAGATCTTATATCCCCCACTCTGAGATTAAATTTTTTACCAACCGCTTTTATAATTTCATCTATGGTTATTTCTCTTCTTGTCCCGTGTTTAAGTAAATTTCTTATAACATCCATTGCGATATCTATTTTTATTTCCCTTCCCGTGAGGGAGGAATAGGCGGCTATTCTTGTTAATATACCCTCCAATTCCCTTATGTTTGAGTCCGCCACGGAAGCTATATAACGGACGATATCATTTGATATATCAATATTACCTTCCTGTGCCTTCTTTTCTATAATCGCTATTCTTGTTTCTATATCCGGCGGTTGAATATCGGCTATAAGTCCCCACTCAAACCTTGATCGAAGCCGCCCTTCAAGATTCTGTATTTCTTTTGGAAATTTATCACTCGTAACAACGATCTGCTTTCCCGAGTCGTGAAGGGTGTTAAAGGTGTGAAAAAACTCTTCCTGAGTTCTTTCCTTTCCTGCCATAAACTGGATATCGTCAATAAGAAGGGAGTCTATCTTCCTGTATTTTTCCCTGAAATTCGACATCTTATCGTATCTGATAGAATATATCATTTCATTCATGAACTCTTCCGCGGATACGTAGAGTATATTTTTCTGCGGATATAAAGAAAGGGTGTGAATACCTATAGAGTTTATCAAATGTGTTTTCCCCAAACCAACACCGCCATAAATAAACAGGGGATTGTAATTATGCGCCGGTTGTTCTGCCACAGAAAGAGCTGCTGCATGAGCAAACTGATTAGATGACCCCACAACAAATCTTTCAAAGGTGTAATTTAAATTAAGAGAGGAATGTAATCGCACAAGCCTGTTTTTAACCGTGTTTTTTACACTGATATTGTGCGATATATCAGGTTTCTCCGATTTATTTACAACGAATTTTATATCTACATCAGTGCCGGATACCTCCGAGAGAGAATTACTGATAAGGTCGATGTAGTTTTCGACAAGCCAGTCCTTAAAGAACTTATTGGGCACGCCCAGAAGAACATTATTGTTCTCCAGCGAAACAAACCCGATAGGTCTTATCCAAGTTTCAAAGTTTTGCTGGCTAACCTTTTTCTTAATTATTTCAATACCTTCATTCCAGAATGATTCCAATTATTATCAACCTTTATAAACAATGTTATCAACAACTGTTAATGGAACTTTTCTAACTACACAGGGTTGTAGTAGTAATACCATTTTTACTTACTTAATATCTCCATCCATAATCACATTCAATAACCTGTCCAGATCATCTGAGGATGAGAATCTAATTTCTATAACACCACCAACGCTCAACTGTTTTATGTTTGCCTTTGCCATCAATTTTTCAGATATTTTATTTTCAAGATCCGTAATGTATATATCTTTTTTCACCTTTTTTTTCTTTTTAAGGTAGGAATCAATTGATTTTGCCAATTTTTCAGTTTCCCTGACGCTGAGTTTTTTCCTTGCGATTTCCTTTAAAAGGTAGATCTGCTTTTCCCGCGAATCAACCGACAGAATGGCTCTCGCGTGTCCGGCGGAAATATCTTTTTTTATCAACGCATTTTTTGCCTCTCCGGGAAGATTAAGCAGGCGAAGGGAATTTGCTATGGTTGACCGGTCCTTGCCTACCCGTGATGATATTTCGTCTTGGGAAAAGCGGAATTTTTTAATGAGGGCCTGGTATGCCTCCGATTCTTCTATGGGATTCAATTCCTCGCGCTGTATATTTTCCACGAGAGACAGTTCAGCCACGTCGACATCTTCTGCATTATGTCTGATAATAATCGGTACATCCATTAATCCCGCGGTTTGGGCCGCCCTCCATCTGCGTTCCCCCGCGATAATTTCATAACCCGACTCAACCTTTCTCACAACAATCGGTTGCAGGATGCCATTTTTTTTGATGGATGTCGCAAGATTTTTTTGCTCTTTCCCATCAAAGCTCTTTCTGGGCTGGAATCTGTTTGGGGATAATTCCTCGATTCCGCACATTGCGAAATTTGGTTTGTCGGAGGGGTCATCCATAAGGTCGGTGAATATGGCGCCGAGCCCCTTTCCCAATGCGTTTTTTTTAGACATTATATCCTTCCGTTAGTCATAATCTCTTTTGCCAGCGCCATGTATGAAATGGCACCGCGGGATTTTATATCGTAAAGTATAATAGGCAATCCATGACTTGGACTTTCGGAAAGCCTCACATTCCTTGGTATAATGGTTTTAAATACGTTGGACCCGAAAAATTCCCGGGCTTCATCGGCTACCTGATGGGAAAGCCGGTTTCTTTGGTCGAACATGGTAAGCAATATGCCACCCAGCGACAGGGACGGATTAAGCCTTGCCTGCACAAGTTTAATGTTGTTTAGTAGATGTCCCAGTCCTTCCAGCGCGAAGTATTCGCATTGCAGTGGAATTATGAGCAAATCGGATGCGACAAGGGCATTAACAGTCAAAAACCCAAGAGAAGGCGGACAATCGATTATAATAAATTCATAAGAGGAGTCAATTTTTTTTAAAAAGTTTTTCAGTTGTTTTTCCCGGTTGCTTAGCGATACAAACTCTACCTCCACGCCGATCAGATCCGGGTTGGAGGGGATAATGTCGAGAGAGGGGATTTGTGTCTTAAATACGACCTTTTCAAATGAAGAGCCCTGAACCAAGGCATAGTAAAGATTTTTCTCGGTTATAGCAGAAGAGTCTATGCCGACGCCGCTTGTGGCATTTCCCTGTGGGTCACAATCTATCAGAAGGGTTTTTCTTTCCGCAACAGCCAGAGAAGCCGACAGGTTGATAGCCGTTGTTGTTTTGCCGACCCCCCCCTTCTGGTTTGCTATACATATGACTTTTCTCATTTTTTAGGTAATTCCTTCGCGGACTTTGAGAAACAAACTAACTAAAATACACTATCATATAAAGGGATATTTTAGAAGCAATAATTTGGAGCGAGAACCCTTGTCACCTGATTGCGATTCTTGTTTATCTGCTTATGCCAAACGCCTGTTGAAACAGAGAATTTTTCTTGATTCACCTGTTATCGGAAGTTTTATTGCATGGCAATATGTCAATTCGAAACCCGTTTTCCTTATAGCATCCGCAGCCTCTCCAAGTTCGTCATCCGCATTCTTCCCTTTCATGGCTATCAATGTGCCGCCGGTAGACAGAAAATATTCTCCCAATGTGAGAAAAGCAGGAATTTTAAAGGCAGCCCTGGATATTACGATATCAAAAAGCCCCCTATAATTTTCCTCATGTGTTAACGATTCCGCCCTGCTGTTTACGACCGAGATGTTGCTGAGTTCGAGCTTGCGGATGGTGCTCTTGAGAAAAGAGGCCTTTTTCCGGGATGAATCCAGGAGAGTAACATGGAGTGACTCCATTTTTATCTTCAGCGGAATACCGGGCAACCCGGCTCCAGTTCCTATATCCAGTAGCCTTGAATTCTCATTTTTTATAAAGTTTGTGACTGTCAGAGAATCAACGAAGTGTTTTTGTATGTCGAGAGGAGATTTTATTGAGACAAGAGACATTTTTTTATTCCAGAGAAGCAGTTCCTCGGAATATCTCATTAAAAGATCTATCTCATGATCGATGAGTGTTATGCCGATATCCCCGGAGGCCTTGGAGATTATATCTTTAAATTTTTCCATTTGTAACCGGCTCACAGAATTCAAGGATGGGCCGTCATGACAGACCCGGGCAATTTGTGATATAGTATACAGCTGAACGTGAATATTAGAATAAGAGCAGATTTTATGCAACCATAAACAGGACGGGAGAGATAAATTGGAAAAGGCAAAGATGGAAAACCTGACGATAGTGCTTAACGGGCCGAAACATCCGGGCAATATCGGGGCAGTTGCCCGGTGCGCTAAAAATATGGGGATAAACAGTATTATCGTCGTCAATCCCCTGGATGCCGACAGGAAAAAAATTGAGCAGCTGGCAACACATTTTGCTCTGGATATCGTGGAAAAAATTCAATATTTTGACAGGCTGAATCTTGCGCTCGCCCCCTTTAATCATATAGTTGGAACAACCGGCAGGTCAGGAGATACAAATCTTAAAAGGTCAATGATATATCCGGGAAAAATGGCCGAAGAGATTGCTGATATATCTCAAAACAACAGAGTAGCACTGCTTTTTGGCCCTGAAGACAGGGGCCTTACGAATAGCGAGCTTAAATATTGCGATTTGCTGGTAAAGATTCCCACATCAGAAGAACTGAAATCAATCAATCTTTCACATGCGGTGATGATCATTTGTTATGAAATTTTTACCGCGCGCGCTGAAGTCACTTCCGTTTTTACCCCGAAACTTGCTACTCTGGCGGAGATGGAGGCAATGTATGAACATTTAGGGGAGATATTTGTGCGTATAGGTTTTATAAAGGCCCAGAATCCTGATTACTGGATGACAAATGTGAGACACCTCTTTTCGAGGACAAAACTGCTTGCCAGGGATGTGAAAATAATCCGTGGCATATGCCATCAGGTCGATCTGTATGGAAAGGGAAAGATCGGATACTCGAAAGAAACTGTTTAAATTTGGATTTTGAATGTTCAATGAAAAACGCTATCACGAAAACGATGAATTATCTATTTTCAAACCCCTGGCAGTAAACGATATAAAAAACTTGACATTAGCTTATTTGGAACTTAGTTTACTTTTTTAAATTAAAGCAATAAAGAAAAATACCTACCGATATTATAGGAAATGCAAATGATTGTAGTAACAGGAGGAGCGGGATTTATAGGTAGCGCCGTTGTATGGAAGCTTAATACGCAAGGGTTTGACGATATTGTTGTTGTTGACAGTCTCGGGACTTCCGTAAAATGGCGGAACCTTGTAAACAGAAGGTTTGTGGATTATCTGGACAGGGATGATTTTCTTGAACTGATTCTTGATGATAAGGTGCCCTTTGATGTTGAGGCCATTGTCCATATGGGTGCATGTTCTTCAACAACGGAGAGGGATGCGGACTATCTGATGGAGAATAATTATCGTTACACCACCCAGCTGGCACAGTGGGCCGTTGAGAAGAATGCCCGCTTCATCTATGCGAGCAGTGCTGCCACATATGGTGATGGTTCTAAGGGGTTCTCCGATGATAATGGCGTAACCCCGGAACTTCGCCCCATAAATATGTACGGTTATTCCAAACAGTTATTCGACTTGTGGATGTTGAGGAATGGACTGGAAAAAAAGATTACAGGGATAAAATTTTTTAATGTCTTCGGGCCTAATGAATATCACAAGGGGGATATGAGAAGCGTTATTCACAAATCTTTTGGACAGATTCGAGAAACGGGAAAGGTAAAACTGTTCAAATCTTACAGGCCTGATTTCCGCGACGGCGAGCAAAAGAGAGATTTTATTTATGTGAAAGATTGCGCGGAGGTGATCTGGTGGCTTCTTGAAAACAGGGACGTTACAGGAATATTCAATCTCGGAACAGGTCATGCCAGGACATGGAATGATCTGACAGGGACGGTATTTGCCGCGATGGGTATTGAGCCCGGTATCGAATATATAGAGATGCCCGAACTGGTCAGGCGGCAGTATCAGTATTTTACCGAAGCAAAAATGGATAAACTCCTGTCGATGGATTGTCCCGTACAGTTTTCCCCGCTTGAAGATGCTGTTTCGGACTATGTGATAAATTATCTGGAAAAGGATGAAAAACATCTATGATTCTGTTAGATTATGAGGATTTTCGTTCAAGATCAAGGCATGCGAAAAAAATAACCACAGACATATAGTTGATATTTCGAGGATTATTTTTTGAGCGTAACGCAGAGACTGGGCGAAAAGACCATTAATCAACAGGATCATTTATAGTAGCTGGAAATCATGAAGAAGGTGGAGAATGAAGATCATAAGATTTCTCTCGCAGAGCGGGGAAAGACTAACAGGAGTGTTTGATCCCGAGATGCGGGAAGAGGCAAAGGTTATTGAAGGTGATATCTTCGGGGATATTGAAATATCAGGAAGGGTGGAACGCATAGAGAAGCTTCTGGCACCCATCTCTCCGCCGAACATAGTCGCCCTTGGTTTGAATTATGGGAGACATGCCGATGAAACGGGTGTAGGACATCCTGAATTGCCGGTAATGTTTCTTAAGGCAACAAGCAGCGTGATCGGCCACAACGCATCGATATTACTTCCCGCCGCGGGGCCTGACGAAGTGGATTACGAAGCAGAACTTGCCGTAATAATTGGCAAAAAAGCAAAAAACGTTTCTCCTGATGAGGCTGAAAAATATGTGCTGGGGTATACCTGTGCCAACGATATAAGCGCTCGTGACTGGCAGATTCACAAACAGAAGAAACAGTGGGCGAGAGGGAAAAGCTTTGACACCTTTTGCCCGATAGGGCCATATCTGGTGACAAAGGATGAGGTAGCAAACGCGAACCGTCTGAGGGTGTGTTCGATACTAAACGGGGAGATCATGCAGGACTCTAATACGTCAGACATGCTTTTCGACATAGCTGCGATAATTAGCAATCTCAGCTATTCTATGACTCTTTTGCCCGGCACGGTAATACTGACGGGAACACCGGAGGGCGTGGGCTTTACAAGAATCCCGCCGATATTTCTTAAAGACGGTGATATTATTACGGTTTCCATTGAAGATGTCGGCGAGCTTACAAATACCGTAAAGAAAGAATAATAAGAGACCATTTCAAAAAGGACTCTTGAAAAAATAGGGAGGGATTAAATGAATTCTGAAAAAGCAAAAAAAAGAAAAAGGTTTCTATTGGTTCTGGTGTCATTTCTTGTAGCGGTTTTTATGGTTTCTCTTGTAGAAACCATACATTTTTCTACCGTATCCCTAAAGGTATCTTCTCATGAAGCCATGGCGGCTTCAACGGAAAGTATGATAAAGGGAGCGCCTTCGTCTTTTGCTGATCTGGTGGAAAGGCTGAAACCCGCGGTTGTAAATATCAGCACGACAAAGACCATAACTTCCGGAGGATTCAGATCTCCTTTAAATGACCCGCGGTTTAATAGATTTTTTGGTGGAGACGACTTTTTCAAAAAGTTTTTCGGCGATATGCCGGAGAGAGAATTCAAACAGAGAAGCCTTGGATCCGGTTTTATCATCAGTGAGGATGGATATATTTTTACAAACAATCATGTGGTTGAAAAAGCCGATAAGATCGTAGTCAAATTGTCGAGTGGAAAGGAATACAATGCCACGGTAAAGGGCAGGGACAAAAATACGGATATAGCCCTGCTTAAAATTGAACCTGACAATGGCCTGCCCGTTGTCAAACTTGGCGATTCCTCAAAACTGCGCGTCGGAGACTGGGTTATCGCGATAGGAAATCCATTTGGTCTTTCTCAGACAGTAACAGCGGGGATCGTGAGCGCCAAGGGGAGGGTTATAGGTGCCGGGCCTTACGATGATTTTATACAGACGGATGCCTCCATCAATCCCGGGAACAGTGGGGGCCCCCTTTTCAGCCTGGATGGAGAGGTTGTCGGAATAAATACGGCTATTGTTGCCCAAGGGCAGGGGATAGGCTTTGCCATACCCATAGACATGGCAAAGGATGTTCTGCCAAACCTTAGAACAAAGGGAAAAGTGGTACGCGGCTGGCTTGGTGTTTCCGTACAGGGAATAACGGAAGACATTGCCAAAAACCTTAAACTGAAAACGGCAGAAGGAGCCCTTGTCTCTGATGTATTTAAGGGAGATCCCGCGGAGAAGGCAGGCATAAAAGCCGGGGATGTTATTGTTGAGATTGATGGGAAAATTGTCAAAAATACGCATGAGCTTATAAAAATAATTGCGGGTGTTGCCGTGGGCGAGAAGGTGAAGATCAAAGTATTGCGGGACGGCAAGAAAAAGACCTTTACAGTTAAAGTGACGGAACGCCCGGAGAGCAAAGAACAAGTCGGGGTGGAATCCAAAGAGATCGGGGAGTTTTTCGGGATGACCGTCCAGGGAATAACGCCTGAAATCGCGGAGCATCTCGGACTTCCAAATATAACAGGAGTCATTATCGCACAGGTGAAAAATGGCGGCCCGGCGGATGAGGCAGGTATACAAACGGGGGATATTGTACGGAGGATTAACAAATCGGAGATCTCTTCGTTGAAAGATTATCAGCATGTAATGGCAAAGGCAGGGTCCGCGGATACCGTTCTTGTGCTCATACAGAGAGGAAAGTCAAAGTTTTTTGCCGTAATCCGAAAATAACAAAACAAAGGAGGTGCCCGTAATTCTGATATACACAAAACTTACCCGTATCTCCTTCACGCTCTCTTTGCATTGCTACCGTAACCACTCAGGTGAATAGGCTGAGTATTTTGAAGTTCCGACACAGATTGGGATGCAAGAATCGGTTGTTTCCACCAAAGCATGACATTTGATTCCTT
>JAGGXJ010000084.1 GCA_021163105.1 Syntrophobacterales bacterium | reverse complement strand
GTCTTAAGATTCAAATACCATCCGGATGTTAAAAAATCTGACCTGCCTAAAATTGATGCGAAAAACAGGGACATGATCAAGAAAGCCATCGAGAAACGGCTTGTCTCACAACCTGAAGCCTACGGAAAGCCATTGCAAAGAACCCTTAAAGGATACTGGAAGTTGAGAGTCGGAGATTACCGTGTTGTTTTTAAAGTTTCCGGTGACGATATTTTAATTCTCGGTATAATCCATCGAAAAGAAGTTTGGTGCACCCGTAAAAAGTAAGAAAACACCATTTTTTGTCATTCCGACGAAAGTCGGAATCCAGTAAATTCAACAACTTCTGGATACCCCCGTATCAAGTACGGGGCAGGCTTATCAAGTCCGGTATGACGGTTTCGGGACTTTTTACGGGTGCATCAACCTTAGACCTTTGAATTTTGTTATTTCGAGGAGCATGAGCTACGAGAAATCTTAATGATTCAAGTCTCTTAAGATTTCTCCCTGCGGTCGAAATGACAATAACGGCAGTTATGAAAACCTCTCAGTCTATTCACTTGGCCAGTTACTAATTTTCCCCTTCTTCGGTGCGGAAGATGGAAGAAAAAAAAGAGATTGATATCATAAGACGTGTCCTTGAGGGAGAGCGTGATTCCTATGCCCTGCTGGTGGACACATACAAGGCGCCGATATTTAACCTTGCTTACCGTATGACGGGATCCGGTGAGGACGCGAGCGATCTCGCGCAGGAAACATTTGTAAAGGCGTTTGAGAATCTCGGACGTTTCGATCAGAAAAAAAAGTTTTTTACCTGGCTCTATACGATAGGATTGAATCTCGTTCGGAATCACTTGAAGAAGAGGAAGAAGATATCTTTGCGTGATTTTGCCGAGGATACGGATCTTTCGTCGCGAGATAATTCTTCCAACCCCGAGCACTCTCTGATTCGCGAACAGAGGATACGTCATCTGAATATCTGCCTGCACAGGCTTTCGGACAACCTGAAAGAGGCGGTGGTGCTGAGGTTCTATCAGGAGCTCTCATTTGAAGAAATTGCCGGGATATCAGGGCTTTCTATGAGCGCCGCAAAGATGAGGGCGTACCGGGGGCTGGAGAAACTGCGGGAATTGATGGAGGAACAGTCCGGCGAGCCGGATAGAATGCTGTAATCTGTCTGTTTGTGTGACTTTTTGCTTTGCTGGTTGTATATAATATAAAAGATTGATGTAGCCGCAAAAAGTAAGAAAACACCATTTTTTGTCATTCCGACGAAAGTCGGAATCCAGTAAATTCAACAACTTCTGGATACCCCCGTATCAAGTACGGGGCAGGCTTATCAAGTCCGGTATGACGGTTTTGGGACTTTTTACGGGTGCATCAAGATTAATTTATAGGATTATCCAATGGAAGAGAAAATCAGAAACAAAGCTATCCTGGATATGATAAAAGAGGTGCCTCCGGTACAGCCGCCCGATGATTTTACCGATCGGGTTATGGCCCGGATTGAATTGCGTCCGGTGCGATGTGGGGTGGGTGAAAGAATTCATGACTTTCTTATGCGACCCCGCGATTTAAAAGGGTTCAGTTTGTTTCCGGAAAACATCACAAAGAACCAGTGCGGGTTCTACTTTATCCTTGTAAGCTTTTTTTATCTTGCAGTGGGAATAGTCTTCTCGCGGAGTATGGAAATCATAAGCAGTACCAGTTATCAAGCGGTCTGGTTACTGCACCAGCCGGAGTTTTCTTTTGCAATCGCGATTGGTTTTGCTCTTTTGGGCATATCCTTTGTTTCGGGTCGGCCGGTATCGGTCAGATCGGCCAAATTCGGCGTATTCTTATATATAGGAGTAATTGTCATCAATAGTGTAATTCTTCAAATAGATTTAGAAATTCCTATTGTGGCTTTTGCGTTGTTGCCCCTCACAATCGGCAGCATCATCATAGGAGGTTTTCTTACCCATGCGATGGAGAGATACTCCATGAAGACCTCAACAGAAAAGGGGCAATAAATGGTTGGAAACAATTCCGGTTCAGGTAAAAGGACGAACAAATCAGGATTTACTTTGATAGAAGTAATCGCTGTTCTGGTCTTGATTGGAATAATCTCCGCATATGTCGTGGTGAGAGCTACAGGTCCCAGCCCGGACCTGGTGGCCCGAACGGAAAGCCTGAAGTCTCATCTGCGATATGCCCAGATGAAAAGCATGAGTTCGAATAATGTGTGGGGGATTAGTGCTGCCGGGAATAGCTACTGGCTCTTTACGAACGGAGATACAACTCAAAGCAGGCAATTGCCAGGTGAGGACGGTCTCAATGTCAACTTTTCCGATTATCATCTTTCGGTTTCCCCCTTTATATGTTCCTTTGAACCAAAATGGGGGTCTCCCTGTAGTGACGCTCCTGCGACCGCGAGATTGACAGTGGTCGCATCCATAAACGTCTCTGACGGAACAGAGTCGAAATCGATTAACATTACTCCATACACAGGATTTATACCATGAAAACTAAAATATTGAGAAGGCAGGAAGGTTTCACCCTGTTGGAAATAATCGTGACATTGATAATCACCTCTATATTGGGGACTATGCTGGTATCTATGACCGGTGGAGCGCTCACCCGGAGCACCGAGCCCGCGATTCGGACCATGGAAGTCCATACCATGAATGAGGTGGCCGATAGTGTCTCACGGGCATATCGGGAACTGGGTAGCGTCAGTGACTTGCAAGCTGATATAACCAGCGGACTTTTCAATGTATCTGCCTCTGGAATAAACATAGTTGTTACGGCCGGCGCGACTGGTTACGGAACCGGTGCGAATCCTGTTGAAGGTAGCGCCCCCAACGATCTTTTAAAAGTTACCATAACCGGGTCATCCGGCCTGGTCTACACGCTTCTGCTTGGAGACATTGAAATATAGAAGCAGGGTTGCAAAGGGGATATCACAATGCAAATTCCGTTCAGAAAAAATAAAGGTTTTACTCTTATCGAGATAATCGTGTCCCTGCTTATCGTTTCTGTCATGGCAGCCGTGGCTGGTCTTGGAATCGTCCAGATGACCAATGCCTTTGTTTTTGCCAAGGATTCCGCCGCACTTACGCAGACAAATCAGTTGGCCATGACCCGTTTGAGAATGTCTCTGCAGAATCTTATTTCTATCAGCGCGGCCGGGGCGGACACTATTACCATTGGAAGACGGGGTCCGGATGGAAGACTTATAGATGAAACCTTTCAATTATCGGGAAATACACTTCAGGTTAAGAGTAGTGATTACGATGGTTACAGCAACTTTTATACTCTGGCTGACAATGTGTCAGCATTTGCTTTGAGCTACGCTGATGGTGACCGTAATGCATGGTCTCTGGCGGACAGGCTCAGCGATCTTTCCCGCATAGGCATCTCAATGAGTTTGAGCGCGTCGGAAGGAACAGGTATGACCTTTGTGGACGAGATATTACCCTCAAACACCTATGTCCCGCAGGGCTTCAGCGGCTACTCAGTTCCAACGGGAACTACCGGAACTTCAACCATCGGATGCTTTGTGACTACAGCCGGATTTGAGAGCAGGGGAGCAACGATTGTTGCCTGGCGCCACAAAGCCGTTCTGATCATGATTATCTTTTTTGGCTGGGTTCTCTTCATGTTGCTTAAAAGGCATGGAATGTCTAAAGATCTGAAACTTTCTCTGCCTGTGGGCCGATCAGGCTCCATACTCATAGGGGTAATCCTGACAATAGTCATAGTAGCTGTTCTGGGGGCGGCCATGGTTTCCCTTTTCAGCTCTTCCAGCACGAGCACGATAAATTTTGCGTATGCTCAGAGGGCCCAGTACCTGGCACAGTCCGGAATAAATTATGCGCTCAGCAGGGTCGCGCACCACAGGGATTCCGATTTCAACATCAATCGACAGGCCCTTATTGATTCTCTGTTCCTGGGCCAATCCATCCCTGTGGATAATGATGAATTCAAACTCAAGATGCAGCTGAACTGGTTTGAGGAGTCGTCAGGCGCAAGCTCCACAGTTGACAGTCTTATTGTCACGCCTCCGGGTGGTACAGGTTCAGGGGTAACATTTCCCCCCGCCTTTGTCTCGGGAGCCGGTAGCGAAAGCGGGGATCTGCGTGTTGCAGTGCCCGATGCATCCGGGTCAACATATGAAACTGTGCCATATTCCAGTTACTCGGTGGCCGGCCCCTCCGTTACTTTTACTTTAAGTGCGAGCGCCAGCGGCGTTCCCGTGGATAATGCCCCGGTATACCCGGCCGCGAAGGTGAACGGCGATCAGACGATTTCTCCCGTGAGTTCCGGTGAACAATCGACAAGCGACCTTGATATAAGTGGAAATGTTACGATTCTACCCAAGGTACAAGGGACTTTTACCATAGAGACTTCAGAAGGCACCGAACTTTTCCTGCAGTACGATTACCTGGATACAAGCAGTGGGAACAAGAGACTCGTCGGTTTGCATTGTCCACCGGGTGTTTCAGCCTTTACCCGCTCACTAACTGATCAGACGGTCATGACATTTAATGAATTTGCCATATTTAACTCGACAGGAACGGTCAATATGGGGAGCGATTCTATTTCAAGGTCCATAACCCTTTTCCAACCCCTGAGCGCGATGGAACTTTACAGAACTATTGAGGGTGAGATGACCCCTGACAATGTCAGATCCATAATCGGGTCACACGCCGGAGAAGAGATTGATGGAGACATGGCCATAAAGGTGAC
>JAGGXJ010000015.1 GCA_021163105.1 Syntrophobacterales bacterium | reverse complement strand
GGCGTTCATGCCTTGAATCAGGTGGCGAATTTCAGAACAGGGTCGACCATAGAGTGTGAGAGCCTACTGAAAGGAATCAACAGTCTTCTTCCCGGAGACATTGTTATAAAAGACCTGCAGGACACGGATGAGGTTTTCCACGCGCGCTACAGCGCGAAGAGCAAGATATATCTATACAGGATATTCAATAATCCGGTGAGAACACCCCTCTACAGAAATTATTCCTGGCATGTTCGAGCTTCTCTTGATGTGGGTGCAATGAGAGAAACGGTGACACTGCTGAAGGGAAAACGCGATTTTTCATCTTTCTGCGCCTCCGGGTGCGATTCCGAAAACCACGTAAGGACGGTTATTGATACCTCCGTTGGTGTAAAAGGCGGCATGATTTTATTCACCATAGAGGCAGACGGATTCCTGCGCTATATGGTGAGAAATATTATCGGTCTGCTTGTAGATGTGGGAAGGGGGATTGTTGCGCCTGCGCGGTTCGGGGAAATAATAGATGCCAGGGACAGGACGGAGGCCGGTATCACCGCACCTCCGCAGGGGCTTTTTCTCAAAGAGGTCAGATACTGATGAAGATACTGGTGCTGGGACATAAGGGGATGCTGGGAACCGACCTTATGACAACTCTTGGCGGAGCTCATGATGTAATAGGAAAAGATGTTGGAGATTTTGATATTGCATCTGTCTTCGATTGCAGAGATGTGGTTAAAGAATCCGGCGCGAATGTGGTTATAAACGCGGCCGCCTACACGAATGTAGATGGCTGCGAAACGGATGAAAACAGATGTTTTTCCGTGAATGCCGATGGAGTAAAAAACGTGGCTTTGGCCTGCGGGGAAACCGGCATCAAGCTAATCCACTTCAGTACCGATTATGTGTTTGATGGCAGGAAAGATATTCCCTATGTGGAAGAGGATGCATGTAATCCCATCAACGCCTATGGGAGATCCAAACTGAAGGGGGAAGAGTATCTCAGCGAATTTTCCAATAATTACATGTTGTTGAGAACGTCCTGGCTTTATGGGAAAAATGGAAAGAATTTTGTCGGGGCAATAGTGGAAAAGGCGGAGAAAACAGGACAGCTTGAAGTGGTTGATGACCAGACGGGCTCGCCCACCTATACAGTGGATCTTGCGGCGGCAGTGAAAGTGCTTATTGAGGGCGATTACAGAGGTGTTTTTCACGTAACGAACAGGGGAACATGCAGCTGGTATCAGTTTGCCCTGAAAATATTGGAATACAAGGGCATGGAAAATGTCAGGATTGTTCCGATAAAATCTGCAAAGTTTGGCAAGGGCGCTCCCCGTCCAGAATATTCGGTTCTCAGTTGCAGAAAATTCGCCGATGCCACACACAAGACAATGAGATTCTGGCAGATAGCACTGAAGGATTATATGATCAGCGCATAATCTGAGAAGGATTGACGGATGACCATCACAAAGAGAGACAAATTCCGGAAAGTTTATCCTGTTTCAAACACAGGTTTCGCCAGGGCTTACCTTGTCGAAGGCGATGAAGGGCTCATGGCTGTTGATGTGGGGAGTCTCGGATGCGCGAAAGATATAGCCGGGTACATAACCGATGTATTGGGCCGGACTCTGGATGATCTTAAATATATAACAGCCACACATTTTCATATAGACCACATAGGTGGAATCGGACACCTCCTCAACATGTGTCCGCCTCGAACGAGGGTACTTTTCCACTACATGGTAAAGGATTACATTACGGAAAGGAAAAAGATATCCCTTATAAAAAACTGGTTTGTGGGCCTTCCTCCAGCGACAGTGGTAAGCGCCCGCTATCTCAGGAGATTTTCGCACCTTGGTATTGAGAGCCTGACGGGAATTCCCCTTCCGGGGCTGAGGAATATCATAAAACTTCCCTTCAGCCACGACAGGATCGATTATTTCGGAAGCGAAGGAAAGAAAATATATCCCCTCGACGATTCAGGCTTTGAAGAATGGGAGGCAATAAAAACGCCCGGCCATACGGAAGACTCTGTGTGCTTTTTCAACAGGAGAACAGGAGAACTGATATCGGGAGACCTGATCATAAATATTTCCAAAGGTGGAAGGGGAGAGCTAAACAGGTTTCACTGGAGCCGAGATGTCATAAAAGAATCCTTCGATTATCTGCGTGGCACAATAAATCCGGTGGTTATCTATCCGGGTCATGGTGAGGTAATTGCCGGGAATGTTGATGTTCTGGCGAAGGTTAAGGTTTTTTAGAGAATAATAAGGAGCTTGTTGTGCAGGAAAAAATAATTGTCATGGCTGAAGAGCTGTCCAACAGGATAGCCGCCGGCGAGGTGATTGAAAGACCCGCCTCCATAGTCAAGGAACTTGTCGAAAATTCTCTTGATGCCGGCGCGACGGATATCTCTGTTGAACTTGAAGGTGGCGGAAAGCGTTCTGTAAAGGTTGTGGATAACGGCAGGGGAATCGACAGGGATGACGTGGCTCTGGCTTTTGAGAGACACGCCACGAGCAAGATATATACATTTGAAGACATCCATGAGATAGAATCTTTCGGGTTTCGAGGCGAGGCTATTGCGAGCATAGCCTCCATATCCGGGATTGAGATGCTGACAAGAAAAAAAGATTCTCTGTCAGGAACCAAAGCGGTCGTAAAGGGAGGCCGGATCGAAGAGATCATCGATGCGGGCTGTCCTGCAGGTACATCAGTAACCGTCAGCGATATCTTTTATTCCACACCGGCCCGGATGAAGTTCATGAAAGGGGATTCCACCGAACAGGCCCACTGCGTTGACGCCATAATGAGATTGGCGCTTTCCAACCCGGAAGTAAAGATGAAAGTTGTCGCAAAGGGCAGAACTATTCTTAACCTGCCGGGAACAAAAAATCTGTCGGACAGAATCGCGCTTGTATTCGGTGAAGACTTCGGAAAACACACACTGGAAGTTGAGGGACAGAGAGGCGACGCTACCATTCGAGGCGTCATTTCCATGCCCGATCGCACAAGGGCAAACACGAAAGGACAGTTCTATTTTGTTAACAACAGGTTCATAAGGGACAGGCTTCTGAACCATTCGGTCATGACCTCTTACAGGAGATTAATAGAACCCAGGAGATTTCCGTATGTTGTTCTGTTTATAGATATGCCTGCATCCGATGTGGATATAAATGTCCACCCGGCCAAGATGGAGGTGCGTTTCAGAAGTTCGGGAGATGTGTACAGTCTTGTTACAGACACACTTTCCAGAGCGCTGTCTGGCATGTCCACTGCCGGGGCTGAACGCTCAGAGCCTTCTTTCGGAATAAGCGCGGACGCGTACAGAGAAAGGGTTGGAGATGTTTTAAAAAGGTACACAGTTCTGTCAGGCGCTGAAAAGAAAACCTTTAACATGAATGTTTCTGAGGGGGGAATGAGAAGAATACCAGATTCTTCCAGCGGGAGAGAAGGCGAGAAAGAACTGCCAAACCTTTTCAATGAGCGTGATGTACAGGAAAACACGGTAACCTTCTCGTCTCTCAAATATCTGGGACAGATTGCGGGCACATACCTCGCGTTTTCATCGGACAGCGCATTTATTCTCATGGATCAGCATGCTGCCCACGAGAGGGTGCTTTTTGAAAAGTTGAAGGTGTCTACGAAAGAGACTACACATATTCAGGGTTTACTGATACCGGAGGTTGTGAGCCTTCAACCCGGTCGCTTTGATCTGCTTATGAATAATATTGACGTGCTGAAAGATGCGGGACTTGGCGTGGAGCGGTATGGCGAGAATACGATACTGGTAAAACAGATTCCCGCCTTCCTGACTGGGTGCAATCTGGAAGAGCTTATTTCCGATATAATAGAAGAAATCGGGGATACAGGGAAGATTGCGAATATCGATGAAACAAGAGACAAAATCCTTACCACGATGGCGTGCAAGGGGGCCGTCAAAGCCAATCACAGTCTGACGGATTCAGAGATTGCGGCGTTGTGTGAAGACCTTGATTCAATACCATTTGCGTCAACCTGTCCTCACGGAAGGCCTACCTATGCAGTGCTTGGCATAAGGGATTTGGAGAGGATGTTCAAACGAAGATGAGCGAAAATAGGGAAAATAAGTCGAATGATTTGACTCGACAAGACTACCGGAGGTAACCGGATTGTAACGAAAAACGCTACTACGCATCTAATCTGCCCGAAGCTGTTTAGACTGAAGGCTGAAGGAGTTGGAAGGGCGCAATTGTAGCACTTTTGTGGAGAAACAGTCGCTTTTAGCACCACGCGTGGTTTCGGAATGTGCCGTATCCTCGTTTTTCCTGACAGTATTCAACCTAAATCTAAGTTATCTGAGTAGTTACAAATGCAAAGCCTAAAACCCGAAGCCCAAAACTCAATTCCCCCGCTTGTCATTATTACGGGTCCCACCGGGGTGGGAAAGACCGATCTGGCGATCAAACTTGCCAAGAGATACAATGGAGAAATTATCAGTGCTGACTCGATGCAGATTTACAGGCATATGGATATAGGCACCGCAAAACCCACCCCTGAAGAGAGGCTTTGTGTACCCCATCACCTGATTGATGTTGTAAATCCGGATGAAGAATTCAACGCCTCGATGTTTGTAAAAATGGCCGATGAGGCGATTGATCTTCTTCACGAAAGAGGTAAAAGTGTCTTTGTGGTGGGTGGTACAGGATTATATCTGGATGCCCTGCTTGGCGGGCTGTTAAATGCGCCCGGTGCTGATGGGGAGCTCCGCGATTTATATAGAAGGGATGCCTCGCAATATGGAAAAGAACATCTTTACAAACGGTTAAAGGAGATAGATGCGACAGCTGCCGAGAAAATACACCCGAATGACCTTGTCAGGACAATCAGGGCGCTTGAGGTGCTGGAGCATACCGGACAATCCATCACCGAGATACAGGGAGAACACAGATTCAGCAATAATGCCTATGATTCTGTGAAGATAGGCCTTAATATCGACAGAAATCTTTTGTATGACAGGATAAATGACAGGGTTGAGAAGATGATAGAGACCGGACTTGTGGAGGAAGTGGAAAGACTTATGGACAGGGGTTATGACGAATCAGTCAGGCCGATGCAATCGATGACCTACAGGAACGTTATTTCCTTCATCAGGGTAAAACAGAGTGAGCAGGATATGGTGAGATTGATCAAACGTGATACGAGGCACTATGCTCGCAGACAACTGACTTGGTTCAAGAGGGATCCGGACATCAAATGGTTTGCCCCTCAGGATGAGAATATGATAAGTGGCACGATTGAAAAATTTGTGTGAGTAGTTTATGCTCGCTATAGTAAATCAAGAAGGATGTGTTATGGAAAAAGAAGAATTAAATAAGTCTTATGAATCTCATGATGTTGAGGAAAAATGGTACCGGCGCTGGCTTGATGAAGGCCTATTCCGGGCGGAAGATAAGAGTGACAAAAAACCTTTCTCGATAGTTATTCCCCCGCCGAATGTTACCGGGATACTTCACATAGGACACGCGCTGAACAATACCCTGCAGGATATTATCGTGAGATATAAGAGGATGGATGGCTGCAATACGCTCTGGATGCCCGGCACTGATCACGCGGGAATAGCTACTCAGAACGTAGTAGAACAGGCTCTTGCTAAAGATGGGATAACAAGACACGATATAGGAAGGGAAAAATTTATAGAGAAGGTATGGGAATGGAAGAAAGAATATGGTGGTGCCATCATAAACCAGCTGTATAAGCTGGGGTGTTCCTGTGACTGGTCCCGGGAACGGTTTACCATGGATGAAGGGCTCTCCCGCGCCGTCAGAGAGATCTTTGTACGGCTCTATAATGACGATCTTGTATATCAGGGTGATTATATCGTTAACTGGTGTCCGAGGTGCCATACGGCTATATCTGACCTTGAGGTTGAATATGAGGAAGAAGAGACCAGTCTCTGGCATATAAGATATCCCTATGCCGACGGAGATGGAGAAATAATTGTGGCTACGACACGTCCGGAGACCATGCTGGGCGATACAGCGGTCGCGGTTAACCCCGAAGACGAAAGATACGCGGGTGTTATAGGGAAGGAGGTTATTCTTCCGATTGTTAACAAAAAAATACCGGTTATCGCGGATGATTATGTGTCTAGGGAATTCGGCACAGGCGCGGTGAAGATAACACCTTCAGCGGACCCCAACGACTTTGCCATGGCGCAAAGACATGATCTTGATGTGGTTACTATTATAGACAAGAATGCTATTATAAATGAAAACGGTGGAATATATCAGGGGCAGGATTGTTACACATGCCGGGAAAATATCGTTGAGGATCTTAAGAAGAGCGGCTATCTAATAAAGACAGAGCCCTATTCGCACAACGTGGGACGTTGTTATAGATGCAAAACCGTTGTGGAGCCGGCGGTGTCCAAACAGTGGTTTGTCAGGGTAAAGCCCCTGGCAAGAACCGCTATTGCCGCGGTCGTAAAAGGTGAGACAAAAATTATCCCTCCCATGTGGGAAGCCACATATTTTGACTGGATGGATAATATAAGGGACTGGTGTATTTCCAGGCAGATATGGTGGGGACACAGAATACCGGTATGGTATTGTAATGATTGTGGTAACACCATAGCGGCAGTTAAAGACCCTGACAGTTGCCCCGAATGTGGGGGAACTTCTCTCAGGCAGGATGAGGATGTCCTGGATACATGGTTCAGCTCCTCTCTATGGCCGTTCTCAACCATGGGATGGCCGGATAAAACGCAGGCGCTTGAGACATTTTATCCCACTTCGCTCCTTGTAACCGGGTTTGATATCATATTTTTCTGGGTAGCCAGGATGATGATGATGGGGCTTTACGTCATGGGAAAAGTTCCCTTCTCAGATGTTTATCTGCATGCCCTTGTTCGGGATGAAAAGGGCGACAAGATGAGTAAATCAAGTGGAAACAGTGTAAATCCACTGGAAATGATTGACAAATACGGTGCAGACGCCCTTCGCTTCACCCTGGCGGCCTTTACCGCGCAGGGGCGGGATGTGAAGATGTCTGAGGAACGCATTAAGGGATACAGACATTTTGTAAATAAGATATGGAACTCGGCCAGATTTTCTCTGATGAATCTTGAGGATTATCCCGGGGAAACCGTATTAAAACGGGAAGAATATTCGCTCTGTGACCGGTGGATCAAAGACAGTCTTAACAGTACGGTGGCGGATGTCAGGAAAGCGCTTGACGAATATCGGTTTAACGATGCCGCGGGCAGGATATATCAGTTTATCTGGCATGAGTTCTGTGACTGGTATCTTGAGCTAATAAAACCGGCGCTGTATGGCAAAGCACAATCACGGCAGAGAAAGCTTGCCGCGCAGCAGACATTGCTCTCAGTATTGAAGACAACCCTTCAACTCCTTCATCCCTTCATGCCCTTTGTCACAGAGGAAATATGGCAGAAATTAACAACGGATGAGGGATGTATAATGGTAAGCGAATTTCCCGACCGTGATGATTCTCTCAGGGACGAAGATGCAAAGCGCCACATGGATCTTATTAAAAGTATTATAAACAGTATCAGGAATATAAGGGGTGTAATGAATATCAGCCCTTCAAAGAAATTGAAGGTACTTATTTCCGCTCCCGATAGCGATATGTTGTCCATTATAGAGGCAGGCGGAGACTATATAAAAGACATCGCGAAGCTGGAAGACCTGACGATAGAGGAAAATGCCATAGAGCCGAAGGGATCTGCGACGGGAGTAGTGGGTCCAGCCAGGGTGTATGTATTTCTTGAAGGTGCCGTGGATATCGCGGCCGAGAAGACAAGGCTGGAAAAGGAAATGAAAAAGCTTGATAAAGACCTCGGGTTCATCTCCAAAAAACTGGGGAATCAGGATTTTCTGGAAAAGGCGTCCAGGGAGATAGTTGAAAAAGAAGAGAATAAATTCAGAAGCTTGAAGGAAAAAAGCGGGGTGCTGGAAGATGCTCTGGGCAGGCTTCGCAATATAGCGTGAGGATTATCATGATTTCAGATATCAGATTGAAGGAACTTATCCGGACAGCGCTTGATGAGGACATGGGGTCGGGTGACCTTACCACGTCATCTATCCTTACCGGTGACGAAACCGGTGTTGCGCAGGTGATTTCGAAGGGAGAAATCATAGTTGCGGGAGTCGATGTTTTCAGAGAGGTATTCCATGTTCTGGATTCATCTCTGGACTTTGAGACGTATTTCTGCGACGGCCAATCGGCGGGTAGGGGGGAGGCTCTTGCCTGTGTGTCGGGCAGCCTGAAAAGTATTCTCCTTGCAGAACGCGTGGCGCTGAATTTTTTTCAGAGAATGTGCGGGATTGCCACGATGACACACCAATATGTTGAAGAAGTAAGAGGCATTGGAGTCAAAATACTGGATACTAGAAAGACGACGCCAAACCTGAGAACCCTTGAAAAATATGCGGTAAAAACAGGAGGAGGATTTAACCACAGGTTCGGCCTGTATGATGGTGTGATGATCAAGGATAATCACATAAGCGCCGCGGGGGGTATTTCAAACGCGGTAAAAAGAATGGTTGGAAATATTCCACCCACTGTAAAGATCGAAGTAGAGGTGAAAAACCTTCAGGAAGTTGAAGAGGCCCTTGCCGCTGGAGCCGATATAATCATGCTGGATAATATGGGGACGGGCGGGATGAAAAAAGCGGTTTCTCTTATCGATGGAAGGGCGATGGTCGAGGCCTCTGGAAATGTCACCCTGTCGAACGTAAAAGAGATCGCGAAGACAGGCGTGGATTTTATCTCCGTCGGGGCGCTTACCCATTCCGCCCCAGCCTCCGATATATCACTTGTGTTTAAGCGCAAGGTGTAAGGTGTAAGATGTAAGATGTAAGATGTAAGATGTAAGATGTAGGAGACAGTAACCGGAAACTCAGAATTATGGACCAAAGTTTTAATAAAACCAATCTGGAAAAGCTTGTTTCCGGTGGTCTTATAGGAAACAGAGTTCACTTTTTTGGCGAGATTGATTCAACTAATAACCGTGCGGTTTCGCTTGCCAATAACGGGGCGGGCGAAGGTGAAGTAGTAATAGCCGACTGCCAGACAGCGGGAAGGGGGAGATTGAGAGACAGGATCTGGCATTCGCCTCC
>JAGGXJ010000038.1 GCA_021163105.1 Syntrophobacterales bacterium | reverse complement strand
GTGTTTAATTCACAGATTGCCTCACGCAAAGGCGCAAAGACGCAAAATAATATAGAAAGAAAGACATATTCTTGCAGAGTGGTTGGCGGTGAAGTAGCGGAGGATTTGTTTAAGCGGGGGCTTTGTTTGCCTTCGGGGACGGCGATGACGGAAGAGGATTTAAATATGGTGATTGATACTATTTTGAAATGCCGATTCCGGTGAAGGTTAAAAAGGGTTTTGTGCGATGGATATGTTTTTATTAAAAAAAATAATAGCGCCTTTGTTTTTTCCATTATCACTTTGTCTTGAGTTTTTGTTTATCGGTATGTTTCTTCTCTGGTTTACCCGCAAACAAAAGGCAGGGAAGATAATGGTTTGCCTGGGCATTGTTTTGCTGGTGCTGTTTAGCTATACTCCTTTTCCCGATATCTCTCTTAAGTCTCTGGAGTATAGATACGCTCCCCTTATCGATGTGTCTCAATTCTCCGATATTAAATGGGTGGTCGTATTAGGTGGTGGCCATCATTCAGATTTCAAACTTCCCGCCACATCGCAACTCTCCGAATCTTCCCTCAGCCGTCTTGTTGAAGGGGTTCGAATTCATAAGCTTTTACCAGAAAGCCGCCTTGTTTTATCCGCTGGCGCTGTCTTTGATCCGGTACCTGGAGCAAAGGTGATGGCGCGCGCTGCTGAGGTTATGGGGATAGGGGGCAATAAGATTATCCTTGAGCAGCTTTCCAGAAATACCGCTGATCAGGCCCGATTCATCCACGAAATAGTTGGAGATGAAAAATTTATTCTGGTAACCTCTGCCTCACATATGCCCCGTTCAATGGCTCTCTTCCAGAAATCTGGCATGAGACCGATACCGGCTCCCACAGATTACTGGGTTAAAAAAAGGCAAAGGACCGGTCCGGGTGTTTTCTTCCCCAGTGCCGACAGCTTTCGCAAGATGGAAAGGGTCTTTTATGAATACCTGGGTTTGGGTTGGGCAAGACTTTCGGGACAAATATAAGATGGCAATTCTCCGGTTGAACCATTGGGAACGTTTATGAAAAACATTATACGTAATAAAAACTTTTACCTGATGCTTTCTGCCGACGCGGTTCTCGTGACATTGGCTTATAGCCTGGCGTATCTGGTTCGTTTTGAGGGAAACATTCCCTCGCAGCATCTGGAACAGTTAGAGGTTACTCTACCATTTGTTGTTGCATTTAAGCTGATCTGTTTCTTTATATTCGGTCTTTACAGAGGGATGTGGAGATATACGAGTCTTGTAGATCTGAAAAATGTTTTTAAAGCGGTGGTTTCTTCATCGCTAATTATTATATTGACCATTTTGTTTTTAAACCGCTTCCAGGGTTATTCCCGCTATGTATATGCTATCGATTTTGTATTCTCTTTTCTGTTCGTGGGGGGAATTCGGGTTGCTATTCGACTGTTTTTTGCTAATGATTATTCGTTTTTCCATGTCATCGGACGTACCAGGAAATCTTTTACAAGAAAGTTGCTAATCATCGGCGCGGGAGATGCGGGTGAAAAAGTGCTCAGAGAAATTCTGGAACATCCGTCGATGAATATAGAGCCTGTGGGATTTCTTGATGATGATCCGGACAAAAGTGGGAAGACAATTCACGGTGTTCCGGTTTTGGGAACGCTGGATGATATCGGCAAAGTTAAGAGGGACTTCGATGAGATACTGGTTGCCATTTCCTCGGTCAAGGGTGTGATGATGCGGCGGATTGTCGATATGTGTAAAGATACCGGAAAGCCGCTTCGTACTGTGCCCGGAATCTGGGAGCTTATTGAGGGAAAGGTTTCGGTAAAATCGATTCGAAGGGTACATATAGAGGACCTGTTGGATCGTGAGGAGATTCATCTGGATGAAGAGGAGATCCGTCAATATATCAAAGACAAGCGGGTCCTGATTACAGGGGCAGGGGGATCCATAGGATCTGAACTGGCAAGACAGGTGGGACGTTTTCATCCGCAGGCGCTGGCGCTTCTGGATTTCAGCGAAGAAAATCTTTTCGAGATAGAGGGGGATTGCCGGCAGCGATTCGGGTTTATTCCGATGTCCGGGTTTCTCGTTGATGTGAAAAACCGGGAATCTACGGACAGGGTGTTTCGTGCATTCAGGCCGGATACTGTCTTTCATGCCGCTGCTTATAAGCATGTTCCCATGCAGGAGATGCACCCATGGGAGGCGGTGTCTAACAATATTTCAGGTACACGAAACCTGGTTGAGGCGGCCCTGGAGAATCGGGTGGAACGCTTTGTCCTTGTCTCGACGGATAAGGCTGTGCGACCTGCTAATATTATGGGCGCCACAAAGCGGGTGGCTGAGATGGTTGTGGAATGCATGAATGGGGATGTCGTGACGCGCTTTATGTCTGTGCGTTTCGGGAATGTGCTCTGGAGTTCCGGATCGGCCATTCCCTTGTTTCAGAAACAGATTTCCCAGGGTATGCCTGTGACTGTTACACATCCGGAGATAACCCGTTATTTCATGAGTATTCCGGAAGCTGCGCAGTTGATTCTTCAGGCGGGAGCCATGGGCAGGGGAGGCGAGACATTCATCCTGGATATGGGCAAGCCCATGCGCATTATCGATCTGGCCCGGGATCTGATACGTCTCAGCGGTCTTGAGCCGGGCAGGGATATTCCAATCGAATTTATAGGTCTTCGCCCGGGTGAGAAACTGTATGAAGAATTGATCACTGAAGGAGAAGGAATCGTGGCGACAGGACATGAAAAGATTCTCGTCCTGCGGGGTGACGCACACAATCGCGATGCTCTCAATACCCAGGTTGATGAACTTCTCACCATAGCAGCCACCTTCGACGCCACTGCGATAAAGAAAAAGCTGAAAGAGATCGTGCCGGAATATACGCCGGAGAGTTGAGGGTAATAGAAAATAGGGACACTCCCCTATTTTTAACCAAAAGCAGGAGAACAGGGAAATAGAAGAAAAATAGGGGAGTGTCCCTATTTTCCAAAATGTCATTTCGAGTGAAACGAGAAATCTTGATAAAGCGATTTACGGGGAAAGGAAAAACAAGATTTCTCAGTCGCTGTGCTTTTTCGAAATGACAAGATCCAGGGCTCTCGGAATGACAAGGCTATAAGGTGAGGGTTCAGTTTCATTGTTTCAATATGGCATGTGTGCCGATGGCTCGAAATAGGATCTCGTTTTCAAGTAATTCAAATGTGAAGCGATATTTCATGGTAATTGATCCCTCCCACAGATTTTTTGTCCCTTGGATTCGCTTAACTCTGAACGAGGGGTGTGACGTTTGTTTCAAAAATAGAGATAGCTTTTCGTTGAAGACTTTTTGAATTTCTTTGGGTAAGGTATTATATTCTTTTTTAAATAGTTTGCTGAACCGATAGGCTGTTACTTTTTCAACCATTTTAATCCTTTTTCCGCAGTCTTGAATGTTGGCGAAACAAGCCCTTTCTCGATCTCGTTATCAACACAGGTCTCCATTTTCTGCCATTCTTTTGTCCAGTAC
>JAGGXJ010000102.1 GCA_021163105.1 Syntrophobacterales bacterium | reverse complement strand
GTAATTATGGTTTTCTTTCAGCGTGTACCTCACACAACTGCTCTGAATATATTCTATGTCCTCCATCCGGCACACGTTGTTTTGAGTGCCCTTGTCACTGCATCCATGTACGAACTTCACAAATGCGGGGGGTTTAAAGGTAAATGCAATGTTTGGGCTCTACTGGTTATAGGTTATGCAGGCTCCATAGGTATCGCCACTATAAGTGATTCTCTGATACCCTATCTTGGTGAAGTTATGCTCAATATGCCTGACAGGGGCTTTCACATCGGCTTTATCGAAAAGTGGTGGCTGGTAAATCCCCTGGCGATACTGGGAGTAGCCATAGCCTATTTCCGGCCGTCAACAAAGTTTCCCCATGCCGGACATGTTCTCCTAAGCACTTGGGCTTCACTCTTTCATATAATTATGGCTGTGGGGGGTACATTAAACTGGCTGTCGTACATTGCCGTCTTCATATTCCTGTTTATTGCCGTCCTGATACCCTGTTGTGTCAGTGATATCGTATTTCCGCTGTTGTTCGTGGGGAACTCAAAAAACAACAGCTAACACTTTAAAAATTATATTGGTATCCTTCGGGCCATGTTTATCTGATTATGATAGTTTCCAATGGCCCTGGTCCAGGGCTACCTCATAATGGACAAAGAAGTCTAAAAAACACCAAATATCACTCATAGAAAAAGATCTTTTACCGATGAACTGAAAACCATCTGGCTGCAGTAAACGAAGAAGGCCGTATAGATGTTGATTGGCGAGTATGGGAATTGTCCCCCTATGCTGTTGCGTCATTGCCCAAATCTTTGTCAATCTGTTTCCATTTTTGTCTTGAAAAAGGATGTTCTTTAGGATATTACCGGGTTAGATTTCGGGCGGTTAACTCAGTGGGAGAGTGCTACCTTCACACGGTAGAAGTCACTGGTTCAAATCCAGTACCGCCTACCATGAAAATCAAGGGGTTACGGTTAACGCCGTAGCCCCTTTTCGGATGAGGAATAGATGTTTTTTCAAAATCCTGAGGACAAAGGATAAAGGAGCCTGTAATGGACGTTCTTTTTAATGCGGGAAACCTGTTGTGGAAAGATCACCCCGCGATCAAAGGTGTTTCTATAAAAAAAATAGTTACGACGGAACAATTTGGAAAGGACAGCCCATCCATAGTAATGGTAAAAATCCCTGTCGGTGTCGAAGTACCTGAACATATCCACAAAGAAAGTGAAGACATCCTGTTTATATTAGCTGGGAAAGCGACTATGTGGATAGGTGGCATCGGGAATTTGAGACTTCAAAAGAATGTAGTCGTTCGTGTTCCACGAAACACGAGACACAGGGTATTTGATGTGACCGATGAACTTCTGGTATATGATGTTTTTTCTCCCGGCATTATGTAGTATCGTGTCAATCAAAAATGTCATTTCGACCACAGGGAGCTATAATACCTGTTAGGGTGAAATCCAGGATTTTTCAGTTGTAAAGACTCCTTCGAAATGACAGAGCTGAAACATACATTTTAACAGAAGATACAGGAGAAAAAACAGGATGAATACCTACCAGAAATGGTTTTTGGCCAGCAGACCATGGTCCTTTACGCTGACCGCTGTTTCAGTGAGCGTGGGAAGTGTTCTTGGTTCCCTGGACGGCAGTTTTTCATGGTTCCTTTATCTGCTTACCCTTGCGGGCGTAATCTTCATGCACGCCGCGGCAAATCTTTTTAACGACTATTATGACGTTCTGAGCGGAGTAGATACCCTGGAAGTGTCAACCGCTCAATATCGTCCCCATCCGCTGGTTGAAGGAAGGCTCAAACCCAAAGAAGTGTTTATCGAAGCGCTTTGCCTGTTTATTCTCGCGGCGCTTGTCGGTATTTTTCTCGTTGTAACGAGGGGATGGACTATTCTGATAATAGCCACAATAGGGGCCTTTGCCGGGGTCTTTTACACTGCTCCTCCCTTAAAATATAAATACAGGGCGCTGGGGGAGATTTCAACCTTTCTGATATGGGGGCCGTTAATGGTCGGGGGCGCATACTTTGTTCAGAGGCAGGCCCTGAGCATGGATGCCTTCTTGATTTCAATTCCCCTTGGCATACTGGTAGCATTGGTACTTTTGGCCAACAACATTCGGGACGTCGTGAGCGACGAAGAAAGAGGCATAAAAACCCTGCCGATTATAGCCGGTCACCGGAAGGGCATATGGATATATGTAATGCTGGTGGAACTCGCTTATCTGTCAGTTATTTTGATGGCTTTAGCTGGACCCCTGACCCTCTGGTCCCTGATCGTGCTCATTTCGCTGCCAATGTGCTTTAATCTGTTGCGCCAGACGATAAAAGATATTCCCATTGATGCCGATGCGCAGACGGCAAAATTGAATACGGTATTTGGTATTCTGCTCCTTATTTCCCTTATCATCGAGAGGTTGACTTGAAAAGACCGGAGACTTCGTGGAAACTGCTGCTGGTAACAGTTATCCTCGCAAACATACTCTGGTTTGCCACATTTTACCTCACCTTCAGCACCTTCTGGATCAAGATCACAATCTCGGCATCCTCGCTTGCAGTTCTATCTATGTGGATAAGACCCATCGGCAAAAACAGATTTCATCTGGATGCAAAATCTCTGCTTATTGGTCTCATCTCCGCCGTGGCCCTGTATCTGATCTTCTGGGCCGGAAAAGAAATTTCATCGGCCATCTTCCCCTTCGCGGAGCGTCAGATAGGGGGCGTATACGGCAAGGGAGAAGGCACTCCCATGTGGACTATTTTTCTCCTGCTACTCTTCATAACGGGTCCCTGTGAGGAACTTTACTGGCGGGGGTTTCTGCAGGACGGGCTCATGGAACGTTTCGGAGGCTGTAGAGGCTGGCTACTCACCACCGCAATCTATGCCGGTGTTCATATCTGGTCATTCAATTTCATGCTTATCGGAGCAGCCGCCGTTGCCGGAGCCTTCTGGGGTGCCATGTACTGGCGCATCCGCAATCTGTTGCCTGTCATTATCTCCCACTCTCTCTGGAGCGCCTTTATATTCGCCGTAATGCCGCTGTCATTTGAATGATTTTGCTTTGTTTAAATAATCAGAGTTGACGATGGCCTAAGCCATGCTTTGACCTCTTTCGCTGAAGGGATTTTACCAACGCTCTTCACCTCGCCGTCGATTACCACCGCTGGTGTTCCGAAGACGCCGTAACCAGCGATTTTCATCGTGTCTGTGACCTTCTCGATCTGCGCGTCCACACCGGCCTCCTTCACCGCTTCCCTGACAACCTCCTCCGTTTTGTGGCACCGTTGACACCCCGGCCCCAATATCTTGATATTCATTTTTTTATCTCCTTTTCAAAAAAGTCTTGTCGATCATTTTTATCCGGCAAAACTGCCGTAAATTAAACCCGCGATAGTGGACATAATGATAATGATACCGCAAAAGGTCACCGTTTTTTTAATACCCATAACACTGCCGATCACCAGCATGTTCGGCAATGACAAGGCCGGTCCGGCGAGAAGCAGGGCGAGGGCAGGCCCCTTGCCCATGCCGGAACCTATGAGTCCCTGCAAAATAGGAATTTCAGTCAGGGTGGCGAAATACATCAGCGCGCCCGCAACCGAGGCAAACAGATTGGCCCACAACGAGTTCCCACCCAATAGAGATTGGACATAGTGCTCCGGGATCAGAGCCGGGTGTCCGGGTCTTCCCAGCAGGAATCCGGCAACCAGCAATCCGCCGATTAAAAGCGGAAAAATCTGTTTCATGAACCCCCAGGTAGAGTTCACCCAGTTGACGCATTCATTTTTTGTAAACCAGGCCTTAACCATGAAAGCCAGGATCCCCAGCAGAGCGGCGGTAATGTACCATTTATAGGCAAAGACCACCGGCCAGAAACCAGTCGCGCCAGTGGCGGGCCGGGAAAAGGAGGCGAACACCAGAATCAGCACCATAGTCAGGAGATACAAGCTGTCTTGCAGCAAGGTGCGCTGTCTGTCGTCGGCATCCGGCACATAGATTTGTCCTGAAGTACGTGCCGCGTCGTCTTTCCG
>JAGGXJ010000145.1 GCA_021163105.1 Syntrophobacterales bacterium | reverse complement strand
CTTATGATATGTCCACGGCAGGCGGAGGACTGCTCTGTCAGAAAGACGCCTTTCTGGCAGCGGCATTTGGGACCGAGATAGGTATCGCTTTTACGAAGCGCCTTGGAGCGGGTTTTTTCGGAGGAGAAGGGTTTATTCTCCAACGCCTGCGTGGAGATGGTGTGGTATTTGTCCATGCTGGCGGCACTGTAATCGAGAAAAAGCTGAATAATGACGTTCTCCGAGTCGATACGGGCTGCCTGGTAGCATTTACAAAGGGAATTGATTACAGTATCGAACGGGCGGGAAACCTCAAATCAATGTTTTTCGGCGGCGAAGGTCTCTTCCTGGCTACCCTTAAAGGTACGGGCACCGTTTTTCTGCAAAGCTTGCCCTTTTCCCGCATGGCAGACCGGATTCTTGCTCATGCACCTTCAGGCGGCGGCAGCAGTAAAGGCGAAAGATCGATACTTGGTCGTATAGGCGGTATGCTGGACGGAGATTGAGAAACAGTGAATGCCTGTCCCCTTTTCTATGGGGTTCTAATTTATGGCAAAGCAGTTGTATAAGCGATTCACCGATGAACAAGTCAAAGCACTTTTTAAGAGATACATAAATAGGGAGATTCAAGTTCATTACATGTTGGAAATTCTGGGGATCAAGCGACGGCGATTCTTCTATACCAGAGACCAGATCTCTGACAAATATGGGCACAAAGTTTCATTGCCAACTGTTATCAAAAGGGCAAAGGACAAAGTCCTGCTGAATTAAAAGTTTTTATTCGGATTTTCTTCTGTCTTTGCCAGTTCTTCTGTCCTCGTAACTTCTGCGTTCGGGTCCTTTATAATTTGGATCATTAAATTGCCTGCGGTTTTCCTCTGATCTTCTTTCTTTTTCGGTACGGCGCGCTTCTTTCTTTTCCATAGTATTCTCTCCTCCTTTGATTAATCAAAGCATTAAATATGTAAATTCCGGGGATATGATACTAATTATTTACTGTTACCGAAATTCACGATACGGCTTAACTATCTATATCGATATCTACAAACCTGATCTGACTCTGTAGCGTATCTTGATTTCTTTATCCTTCGGGATTTTTACGTCAAATCTTATTGTAAACGCGTCGACCTTTTTGAATGAATGATTGCTGCTTAATATCTCCCAGTTTTGTGTCATGGGTTCCAGCAAGCCCACCGTCGCGTCCTCTTTTCTGTGGTTTCTCAGTACAATTTCCCATTCGGATTCATACAGTTTGGATGTTATACGCTTGAAATCTGTCTGCGTTTTTTCCGCCGTTATGTCGAACGCCTCTCCCACCTTGAGCCTGACTGTCTCATCCTTCGGTGTGTGGCGGATTCTGTCTTCGCCTATAAACTGTTGTCCGCCACCGCTGTCTGCCTTGTACAGCCGCACGGTGCCTTCGGGGAGCGGCATGCCCAGTCTGTTCTCCGAAGAGTTCGCGAATATAATGTATACACCCACCGGCAATTTTATGCTTTCCTCCGTGGCACGTCCCGTATACCAGCCTCTGGTTCCGCGGACCAGGAATTCTTTTTGCAGCGTGATTCCCGTTGCGTCTAACAGATTTATCTGTTTTGTCTGCTGGTCTTTTATGGTTGTCCTGCGTTGCAGATCATATATATGGTATTCAAAGAAACTCTGTTCTTTAAACTGCGGGGCTCCCGATTTTGCCATGCGTTCCATCTGATATATTCCATCCCGTAGTTGTTTTTCCACTCGATGAACGGACCCGGCTATCAGTTTCAGTGTGGCATTCCTGTAAGTCGCGCCACTTTTGTTGCCTATGGTCACCCATCCGGACATGTCGGATGATTTATCGTTTTTGTCGAGTGTCATCACATAATCCGCTTCCCATGTGATACCGCCGGTCAGGTAGGAAACCTCCAGGCGATGGGGTCTGGTGGCGCTGTTGTCGCAAAGCCAGGTGAGGGTGGGTTTCGCGATCAGGTTCTCCGGTATCTCCGGGAGCACCTTTATGCCCGGATAACCGAGATATATCTCGTCGTTGATACGGTATATCTGCCCCTGATTGTTGCTGAGCAGGGTAGCCTCGAGGATTTTCTTTCTGTCCTGGAACTTGTTTTCGTCTATGATCTTGATTTTTTTGCCTACATATTTGTCGAAGAGCTTTTTCTCGTTTATGAGATCATACTCATAATTCTGCTCAAGTACGCTGAATTTGCCGGGATAATTAAGTGATTTGACGTGGACAGTGACAGGCATAATCTGTGATGCCACATCCGTGAATCTAAGTTCGACCTCGCCCCGGGGAATCGTTACCTTTCTGGTATCTTTGATAAGGCCAAGATTGCTGTTGTAGACGGTTACCTCGATGTTTGTCTGATCATCCGCCGTTGTTGCAGGCACTGTTTCCCCTGCCTCTGCCACAGATGACAAAAACAGGATAATCAGACACAATATTCCATACCTGGTTTTCACGATATGATTTCCTTCCTTGCAGGGCTAAAACCCTGTGATGAAACATCCGCATATATACGGGGGTGCACCGGGCATTTTGTACAATACGTTGTAGCTTACCATATTTTTGTTAGACAGTGGGATTTCTTTTGGCGCTGTTATATGATAAAAATTCCACGGTTGTGTGTGCGATATGCGGAGGCGTTACGAGGGTGTCTGGATTTAAGGGATAACCGACGCCGGGAAGCAGTAATAGAATGGTTCGAACCATAACGATACTCTTTGTCGGCATAGTCTCGATATCCTTCGCGGCTATATTCATAAGATTCTGTGACGATGTGCCGGCGATCATGATAGCCACATATAGGCTGTGTATTGCGTCCAGTATCCTCCTCGTGTTCTCCGGGATAAAAGGCGTCTCATTCAAGACCGTATGCAGGAGAGACCTGTTGCTTTCGCTTGCGGGGGGCGTGTTCTTGGGCCTGCATTTTATATTCTGGACAACCTCTCTGAAATATACATCGGTTGCGAGCAGCGTGGTCATTGTCACCACGAATCCCATATTTGTCGGCATTTTTTCCTGGTTTTTTCTGAAAGAGAAACAATACAGAGAGATTATAGCCGGGACTATCCTGTGTCTCCTCGGTAGTATCGTAATAGCGGCAGGAGACAGCGGACTTCACGCCCTGATTCTGCTTGATAAAAGGGCGTTGACAGGGGATCTCCTTGCCCTGATGGGGGCGGTGATGGGAAGCGCGTATCTGCTGACGGGCAGCAGGGTGAGGGAACGCCTCGGCATACTGACGTATATCACTATCGTATTCACGATGAGCGCCCTGTTCCTGCTCGCGACGGCTCTTGTCACTGACGTATCTTTTACAGGGTACAGATCTTCTTCTTATATGTACATAATACTGCTGGCTGTCATCCCTCAGCTCGTGGGGCATACATCTATAAACTGGGCGCTGGAACACCTGAGGGCGGGCATGATCGCGATATCAATTCTCGGAGAGGCAATCGGCGCCACGATTCTTGCGTATCTCTTTTTCGGTGAAACGGTGAGCACCTTTCAAGTCGCGGGAATGGTGCTCATATTTACCGCCATTATCATAGCGTCAAGAAAGGGTAAAAAACATATGAGGGATAGGGTCTGCCCCGGTAACCGGGGTATCAAAGAATCAATGTGATGTTTCCATGTTACCTGCGCAGGCGGTGAATTCCATTGCAGTTATATCTCAAGAAATATTGTGGATGATGAAATTTAACCCCGGTTTTATTGATAATGGATGCGCAGACCGCCGTAGATTTCATGCCTCGCTTGCGGGGATTTTTATCTTGACCGTAAAAGCAATAAAGGGGAATATGGGGTCAGCTTTTGCTATATGTGGCTGACCATCTGCGAGTCCATCAACCCCGGAAGGAGGAACTGCTATGTTTAAAAAAATACTGTATCCAACCGATTTTTCGGATGTGGCGCACAAAGCCCTGGATTTTATTATTCGTCTGAAGGATGCCGGCGCGAGAGAAGTGGTAATACTTCATGTTATTGATAAGGGGAGTTTTGATGCTATGGCCAGATACGCCACAAAAGACATTCTGGAGATCGAGAAGAATCTGAAAGAAAGGGCAATGGCCGAGATAACACCAATAGAAGAAAATTTGAAGAAGAAGGGTTTCAAGGTCAAAATAATAATCAACCGGGAGGTCCCCTTTATGGAGATATTGAGAGTGGAAGAAGAAGAGAAGGTCTCCGCTATTGTTATCGGCTCTCATGGCATGAGCAATATTGCGGAGATGTTTCTCGGATCTGTCTCGGAAAAGATAATAAGAAAGGCAAAAACCCCCGTTCTTATTATCAGATAACGTAACTAAACTTTTTAAGGATTGAAGAAATCAGGCAAAACAAAAGGGGTTGCGATAAGTTCGTAACCCCTTTTGTTTATTATTGGTGTCCCCACGGGGAGTCGAACCCCGGCTGCCGGCGTGAAAAGCCGGTGTCCTAGGCCACTAGACGATGGGGACGCATTTCGAATGCTTTGAAAAAGAATTGTCGCTTATATATCTTTACCTGCCACTCTGTCAACAATAAATTGAACCAATACAATAAACCGGGAATCCTCTTATAAAAGTCAGAATGAGAGAAAACTGATGTCTCAATCGAATACAACCGGTTCTTTCATGATAGCCCTTCTTGCCGTGGCGGCAAGGGAAGCTGTCTGCGGGTGAGTGTTCTTGAGGGATGCTATTTGATGGAGGCTGTCCGCCGTTCTCGATATCAACATGGCAAGGTCGCCCTCCGCTATCTTTGTTCTCTGAACTATGCGGTCCCATTCTGTTCCGGTAGCCCAGCTGTAGATGGCCGAGGATGTCCAGAGGGGGAGGGGAGCCGTGTCGAATCCGGCAGCCGTTATCCTTTTCGAGAGAGGCTCAGCGGATTTGGAAACTCTGTCAGATGCCTTCCTTAACCGTTTTGGCAGCGATGTTCTGCTTATGGCTATATTATAACTCCTGTCATACGCGAATGGCGCGACAACGGCGGCGAGAAGGGCTTCGTTCTCATATGGGAAAGCATCGTCTCTCAGGCATTGCGCGATTAGGAGGGGTTGATCCAGCCTGAGCTGTGATGTCCAGATGCCGTCTTCCGTAAGGTGGTTTTCTTCATCCACAAAGCCTTCCGCTTTTAAAAAATCGAGGTGTCTGCTAAAATCTTCCCAGAGGGTTGTTTTACCCTTTTTCTTTTTATGTTGATAATTCGCGAGCGATCTTTCGAAGATATTCCTGATTCCTTCAGGGGTATGGGACAAGAGAAGATTAAGCGTCATTGAAAAATCACTTCGAATGCGACTTGTTATCTTTTCCGGTCTCGAAAAATAGAGTTTTCTGATATGCGGGAGATCCATGAATTTTCCGGGGAAGGCCATCATAAAACCTATTTTATCCTGTCCTCTTCTTCCGGCTCTTCCGGTCATCTGGTGAAAGGCGGTTGCGTCGAGGGGCATAAATTCATGGCCGTTGAACTGGTCGGAGTTGAACAGCACCACTGTTCTCGCGGGAAAATTTACCCCGGCGGCCACCGTGGATGTGGCAAATACCGCGTCAAGATGTTCACCTTTCATCATGGTTTCCACAACGGATTTCCATGCCGGTAATTGCCCCCCGTGATGCGCCCCAACCCTTGAATAACGAAGACTCTGAAGCTGTCTATGGTTTTTCATGTAGGGATGGCGCTTCAGTATTTCGTTAAGGTCACCTTCAAAGTGGCCGTTGTTGCCGCGATCCGAAGTGAGTTTGCAAAAATTTACAGCGGCATCGCAGTCCCCCCTTGATTTCAGGAAGAAGATTGCCGGCAGCAGGTTGAACTCGCGCATAATTTCTATGATTATGTCAAATGGAGGCAGTTTACCCCTGACGAAACGCCTGTTTCTACTTTTTTCAAGCCAGGAGATGGCGGCGTCATTCAATCTGCTTCCATTCAAAAGAGGCGTTATCTTTTCCGGAGGATAAAGAAACAGAGGGTAAAGGGGAACAGGCCTTTCACTGTCTTTTATAACAGCACATTCCTTGTTTCGCAGTGAACTCAACCATCCAGCGATTTCCCGACTGTTTCCAATGGTGGCGGACAGCATGAGCATATTTATCCGGGTGGGGAGATAGATCATTATCTCTTCCCATACCACGCCCCTGTCTTCATCTCCCAGAAAATGTGCCTCGTCCAGTATGACGAGATCACAATCAAGATCTTTACCACGGTGCATGGCCTCATAGAGCTTGTTTCGCAGGATTTCGGTTGTACCTACGATTATGGGGGCGTCTGAGTTCTCCTTTGCGTCACCTGTAAGAATGCCCACATTTTCATTTCCGAAGGTTTCTCCAAACTCCGCCCGCTTTGAATTGGTAAGCGCCTTCAGCGGAGAGGCATACCAGCAGCGGCCGCCCCTCTCATGGATGGATTGAATGGCTTTTTCGGCAATCCATGTCTTTCCCGCACCGGTAGGAGCTGTCACGAGACAGTCGGTCCTCTGTATGGCCCTGAGCGCGTCTGATTGAAAGGGATCGGCCTTGAAGGGCGCAGGGTCAGGTTTGCCGATGCGGGAAAACACCTTCTCTAACGCTGGATCGGTCTGTGGTTTCACCACCGTAGTGTTCTCCTGATGAGTTTTCTTGCTTCTTCTTCGTGAATGGTGGTAGTTGTATCTCGTTTTTCCGGGGGTGGCGTAGGGCTTTCGGGTCTGTGCCATATAGTGTATTGTATCCTGTCCGGTGTTATTAGGTG
>JAGGXJ010000055.1 GCA_021163105.1 Syntrophobacterales bacterium | reverse complement strand
CTCCTGATATTACTATATAATATCAAGGGCGCGCCCACACTGCCAGCCAAATGTCAAGTAAAAAAACAACTTAATATGCTGATTTTATAACTTATTCGCATGCAAAAACCTAACCGGAAATTACTGACTTGGTATATGAACATTGTTTTCATACCAGTTCTTGATCCATGATATTACATTTTCTCTCATTTCAGGAGGAATAATAAGCTCTTCCAGTTGTTTGTTCATAGCTTCATCGCGCGAATAGCCATATATTTTTTCACTTGCCTTATTCCAGAATGTTACCTTTCTATCTTTATCATAACCCTGAACAGCAATATTAGGAATATTGGAAAATATAGAGCGGAATCTCTCTTCGCTTTTTTTAAGTTTTTCCTCGGCGCGCTTGTGGGCGGTGATGTCGCGAACAATGCCGCGGAAACCGACAGGTTCCCCTTTTTCGTCTCTCATCAGATAGGCGGAAAGTCCAAGAGTTTTTTTAGTGCCATCTTTTATAGTTCCTTCATATCCTCCTATCTCTCCAGGTTTTCCTGTTTTGTAGATCTCGTTAAATAACTTATACATTTTTTTTGCGGTTTCGGGAGTGGAATATTCGAGGTTGCTCATGCCCATGAGTTCCCCCGCCGAATACCCCGATATTTTGCGCATTGTTTCGTTAAAAAAGGTAAATCTCCCAGCAAGATCGATCTCGTAGTAACCTTCTTCCGAGCTTTCAAAAATGGTGCGGAACCTCTCCTCGCTCTTTTTTAATAATTCCTCCGCCTGCTTGCGGTTAGATATCATCTTGTTGGCAGAGGAAGCCAGGTCCTCAAACTCGGAAAAATGCAGTTTCTTGAGATCGACCTCTACAGACTGTGTTGCCGCTTCTTTAAAAAATGAAGAAAAACCATCAAAGCTTTTTTCTATTTTCCCGGATAGATACCGCAAGATCATGTATATAAACATGAACAAGATAAGCATGGTCAGAACAATTGTTACAACATAGCCTTTAACTGTGCTCTTTAATTTCAGCCTCTTCTGCTCTATGACCGAATTGATATCATCAAACCAGAATCCCGCGCCGATATACCACTTCCAGTCCGGTATCCCCTTGGTAAATGTCCTTTTAGGGGCAACCTTTTTGGTAGTCGGTTTATGCCACGAATAATCGGCATATCCGCCCTCAGGGTTCTTGATTGTTTTCATAAATTGTTCATGGGTATTGATGCCGTTAGGGTCTGTTATCTTCGAGATGTCTTTCCCGATAAGTTCCGGTGTACTGACGCTCATTAGAAGTGTTCCATTATAAGATCTTACAAACAAAATACCGGGTTCATTGCCCCTGTTTGGAAATCTTATTGTCGAAAGCCATTTGAGGATCTTTTTCTTCAGCTCTTTTTCAGTAAGCCTTGTGTTCTGTCTTCGATATTGAATGTCTTCTATTACCTTTTCAACTTCGTGTTTGACAATAATTTCCTGTGCCTCAATATATTTTTCCTTCAATTGCCTGCTTTCCTTATCGAAGTCTGAATATTGTCTCTGTATTGCGACACCACCCAGAATCACCACCGGAAAATAAGCTATCACAATCATGATGATCATAAACGTCCTGCTGATGCTTCTCTTGGTTTTCATTTCCAAACTCCATATTGTTTTTAAAGAAAACGAAATAAATATAAACAAAAAACGCCTTAAGACATACCTGTCCAAAGGCGTTATGAATATTCGGCAACCTGGCAATCATTGCTCTCCGGCTTTAGATCCATGGTTTTGCGCTACCCCCTTTCGGAGGTGCTGTCCTTCTCAATACTGGTATGTAATCACTTGCTATATTGCGTAACACCGATACACTTGATAGTTAAGAAATCAATGCCCCCAAATCCAGCTCCGGGTTGTTAAAGAAGATTGTTTTGTGATAGTAGGTGCAATGGAATTGTACCGGTTGAAGGGGAGGAGTGACGGGTGAAAAATCTTACACCGGCGATGAGGCAGTATCTCGAAATAAAGGAAGCTCACAGGGATTGTATCATCTTTTTCAGGATGGGAGATTTCTATGAGATGTTCTTCGAGGATGCCGAGGTTGCTTCCAGGGTACTGGGGATTACACTGACATCCAGGAACAAGAGCAAAGAAGACGCAATTCCTCTGTGCGGAGTACCCTGGCACGCGGCCTCATCTTATATAGCAAAGCTCATTGAAAATGGATACAAAGTTGCCGTCTGCGAGCAGATGGAGGATCCAAAGGATGCGAGGGGAATCGTGAAAAGAGAGGTTGTGCGCATCGTTACTCCGGGACTGGTTGTCGATTCCGACAATCTTTCTGCCAAGGAGAATAACTTTCTGGCGGGTATTTCGGTGCTGGACGGCTCCTTTGGGCTTGCCTTTGTGGACATCTCAACGGGCGAGTTTCGTGTCACAGAGTCTGATGACGAAGAGGCCTTTCTCGATGAGATAGCGGGACTTGATTTCAGGGAAATGGTCATATGTGAAGAGTTGAAGGAAAGCGGACTTATGGAGGCACTTACGGGGCGGACTGCCGGGTGCAGCATAAACCATTTTCCTTCCGATTATTTCTTGATAGACGGAGCCTCTGGTTTTGTAGCTGAGTTTTTCAATGACAGGAAAGAAGTTGATTTTGACGGACATCCGGCGATGAAAAGCGCAACGGGAGCGGTTTTGCGTTACGTGAAGGAGACGCAGAAGAACAGGCTTAGTCACATAAATGATGTTTTGTGGTACGACATAAAAAATTACCTGATATTGGATGACACCGCGAAGAAAAACCTTGAGCTGTTCGCCACCATCCAGGGGGGGAGGAAACGCGGTTCTCTGTTCCATGTCCTTGACGAGACAACTACTGCCATGGGTGGAAGAAAACTTCGCTGGTGGCTTAATTATCCCCTTGTGGTTCCGGATAAAATCAAAACAAGGCTCGCCGCTGTTTCTGAAATCAAGGATAATCACCTGTTGAGAGAAAAATTACGCTCGTCTCTTGCCGGTATCTATGATCTTGAGCGTTTGGGCGGCAGGGTTTCCATGGGCGTAGCGAATGGAAGAGATCTGCTTGCTCTCGGGAGATCACTCCACCTGATACCCGCCATAAAGGACACTGTCTCGACACTGGAATCTTCTCTGATATCAGCTATCCGTAATGAACTCGATGACATGCCGGATGTGGCGAATCTGATAGAAAATGCGATAGCGGAAGATCCTCCGGTAACCATCCGCGATGGTTATGTGATTAAAAAGGGGTATGATGATGAGCTGGATAAATTCATATCGCTTGGCACGGACGGTAAAAAATGGATCGCAGCTATGGAGAACAGGGAGCGGAAGCGAACAGGTATAGGCAGTCTCAAGGTGGGTTTCAATAATGTGTTCGGGTATTACATAGAGGTAACAAGGGCGAACAGCGACATGGTCCCCGATGACTATGTCAGGAAACAGACGCTGGTCAACGCGGAGCGGTATATCAATCAGGAGTTGAAAGAATACGAAGTCCTTGTCCTGGGTGCGGAGGAACGCAGGAAGAAACGAGAGTATGAACTGTTTGTAGAAATAAGAGAGAAAATAGCACGTGAGATAATGAGAATACAGCAAACGGCCTCACGTCTTGCAGAGCTTGATGCCATAGTCTCTCTGGCTGAGGTGGCAGAGATGTATAACTACTGCTGTCCGCGCGTGAATAATGGAGATTTGATAGATATAAAAGGGGGGAGACATCCCGTTGTGGAGCGGATGAATCCGGATGGAGGTTTTGTACCCAATGACACACTTCTGGATCGTAATGGCAACCGTTTCCTTATTATCACAGGGCCCAACATGGCCGGCAAATCAACCTATATACGACAAACGGCGGTAATTGTTCTGATGGCGCAGATGGGGAGCTTTGTTCCTGCCGATGAGGCACAGATAGGCATAGCTGACAGAATCTTTACCAGGGTTGGTGCCGGAGACAGCCTGTCAGGCGGGCAAAGCACCTTTATGATGGAGATGATAGAGGTGGCTAATATCCTGAAAAACGCCTCTTCAAGAAGTTTGATACTTCTGGATGAAGTGGGAAGGGGTACGAGTACATTTGATGGTCTCAGTATAGCCTGGGCGGTGGCAGAGCATATACATGATTCGGATAAACTCGGGGCGCGGACGCTCTTCGCGACTCACTACCACGAATTGACGGATCTCGCGAGAACCATGGATGGAATCAGAAACCTGAGTATTACGGTTAAGGAATGGGGTGACAGGGTTATTTTTCTGCGCACCATTGTTGAAGGGGGGACTAACAGAAGCTATGGTATTGAGGTTGCCCGTCTCGCGGGAGTTTCCGAAGATGTCATATCAAGGGCCAGGGAAGTCTTGAAAAACCTGGAAAAGGGAGAACTGGACGAAATAGGCATGCCCAGAATTGCCCGGGGAAGGGCGCCACTTCAGGGTAATGTCGGACAAATGGACCTTTTCGCCGGTGAAGCGAATCCCATGATTAATGAGCTGAAGGAACTTGACGCGTTGAATATGACCCCGATGGAAGCCCTCGACAGAATAATCGAATGGCAGAAAATGGTGAAAGACTAACAAACAATGTTGAATTATTGACGGACTCGCAAAAAGTCAACCGCAGCGGTTCTGTCATTTCGACCACAGGGAGAAACCCTGTATTTTTAGAATGTTACATCGTAAAGATTTCTCACATTCGTTCGAAATGACACATTGAAAGACTTTTTACGGGTGCATCAATTATTGGTGACTACTCAGGTTCACAGTTAAGGGTTGAAAAGATTAAAAAGGTTGTCACAAAGAACGAGGGTGCGAAAACACGAAAAATAAGATTTAAATTGGCGATTGGTTGTAGGTTTTGCCATTTTTGCCTGTCTGCGTGCAACACACAGGCAGGCAAGAACTTTACAATTAAGGAACTAAACTCCTAAACTTGGAAAAGCTTTTAGCTCAAAACCTTTTGTTGGGTTTCGTATCTCAACCCAACCTACTCCTGAATTTCTAAACCGGGCACCGTAAACCGTAAACCTATTTTATACACACCCTCCGTACCTGGTTGAAATCCGTGTGACCCGCTATAACCTTGGTTATTCCATCCTGCAGCAGTGTTGACATGCCCTGGGAGATTGCCATGTTTCGTATTGTCTCCACATTCTCATGTTTTTGTATGAGCCGTTTGATTTCATTCGTTGCTACAAGGAGTTCGTGAACTCCCATTCTTCCTCTGTAACCTGTCTTGCCGCATGCGTTGCAGCCTTTGGCCCGATGCAGCTTGAAGTTGTCGTTGTATGGAATGTTCAGGCCAGCAAATAGTTCTTCTCCATAGTTGGTCGCCAGTTCGTCATACTCCTCTCTTGTCGGGTGGTATTCCTCCCTGCATTTCTTACACAGGGTTCTCACCAGCCTCTGGGCCAGTATGCCCAGCAGGGAATCCGCAAAATTAAGCGGATCTATTCCCATATCGAGCAGTCTCACGATTGTTTCAGGCGCGCTGTTTGTATGGAGAGTACTGAAGACCAGGTGCCCGGTGAGCGATGCCTCAACCCCTATCTTTGCGGTTTCGTAGTCTCTCATTTCTCCAACCATGATGACGTCCGGGTCGGCCCTGAGAAATGCACGCATGGCATGGGCAAAGTCGAAACCGATCTTTGGATTGACCTGTACCTGCCTGAGACCATACTGGGAAATTTCCACTGGATCTTCCGCCGTCCAGATCTTGGTTTCCGGTTTGTTTATCTGGTGCAGCGCTGAGTGGAGGGTCGTTGTCTTTCCGGATCCTGTGGGACCTACAGCGAGGATCATGCCATAAGGTTTTTTAAGCAGCCCTGTGATATTTTCGTAATTGCCGGGTGACAGGGCCATGTCATCAAGCCGCATTATTTCTCCGCTGGTCAGGATGCGCATAACCACGTCTTCGACCCCCCCCTGTGTCGGTACGGTAGCCACGCGCAGTTCTATTTCATCTCCCTTCGAACGCCTGAATTTTATCTTTCCGTCCTGCGGTATCCTTCGCTCCGTAATGTCAAGGTTCGACATAATCTTGATTCTTGAGACCAGGGCCGACCTGTAGTTAAAGGGGACAGTCTGGTATGCTGCCAGGTCGCCGTCTATCCTGTATCTTACCTCAACATTTTTCTTCGTTATGTTTGGTTCGATGTGAATATCCGAGGCGTTGCGTATGTAAGCATCGTTGATTATCCGGTTGACCAGCTGCATGATGACGCTGTCCGATTCGGTTATTTCGTCCTCTTCCTCTTCAAACTCCTCTTCGGTGTCGAGTTTTCCGATGATATCGGAGATCGAATCAACATTGTCCCCCGCCTGGTAGAAGTGATTGATGAATTTCAGTATATCGTCATACAAGGCGACATCATATTCTACAGCTCTGGTCCTCAGCAGATTTTCGATCATATCCTGTTTCAGGACATTGTTGGGGTCGTCTATAATAACCTTTATCTTGCCGTTTCTTCTCTCCAGGGGAACCCACAGCTCACGGCGCAGGTATTCCTCTTTCAGGTTTTTCAGGAGATCGAAAGGAATCGGATATTTGTTGTTGAAAGGGACGAATCGGCAATTATAGAATTCTTCCAGCGATTTGCCCATATCATCTTTCGATACCATGAATTTTCTCATCAAGTGGGCCTCGACTGTTTCCCTGTTCTTTTTTGCTGTTTTCCACGCTTCTTCAAGGTCTTCTTCCATAATCAGGCCGTGGGTCAGCAGATAATTAAATTTGGATTTTCTCTTTTGACTGACCCTTTCCTGGTTGTAAAAAGCGGTTCCGAGGACGTTGGTTATCTCTTTGAGAAAATTTTGATCTTCTTCAACGAAGTTTTTCCCATCTTTCCTGTTCAATATCTGGATAACACCCATCAGAGTGTTTTTATTCAGGATCGGCATGGCCAGCACCTGAGCGGTTTTGAATCCCGATTTTCTGTCCCATCTGGAGTCAAAATGGAGTTCATGAGATATGTCATGCAGTTCTCTGGCATTATAGGCGTTGGCTATGTTCACGGTCTTCCCGTTATTGGCCACATATCCCGCTATGCTCCTGTTGTCTATGGGCAGTCTGATTTCTTTCAATTCAGATCCTGCCAGAAACATGGAATATATCTCGTTTGTTGCTCTGTCTGCCGCATAGATGGTAATGGAGCGGGCATTGAAGAGACTCAGGATGTCATCCCTCAGATCGATAAAAATCTGTTTCAGGTTGACAGCGGCATGAATACGATTGGTTATATCCTGCAATGTCTTGCTGAGGTTGAGTTTCTCTTCAAGTGCCGTTATCTGGGCCCTTGCCGTCTTGTCGTATTGATTTATCTTTTCCCGACCTGCTTTTGATTGAAAGATGTCCATATATGTCTTGCCCTGTGATATGTTTGCAGTTATTATAATAAGATTCTCTAACTATAAAACATCCTTTCAAAAATTTCAACTCGAAACCAAAAATGTTGTAACACGGTTAACGGTTCATCCCGACAAGTCGGGATTGCATTTATTCTTGACAAATTCCGCCAGTGCGGCTACCAACGGTTATTGAAATGGAACAGAAGATCAAACCGGTAAACACAATAAAAAAGCTCCTGTCGGGTATTCCTGTTGTCATAGCCGCTCTGGGTGATTCGCTTACGTATGGATGGATGGTGAATAAGGGGTATCTGGATTTTCTGGGTGAGATGATTGATGAAAGGTTTCCGGATGCCAGGTTCAGCCTGATAAATTGCGGAAGGCCTGCAGGTACCGCGCTGGATGGACTGCACCGGTTGCAGAGAGATGTCTTATGCTGTAATCCGGATTGTATCTTTGTGCAGTTCGGTCTTAACGATGCGTTTTCCGGATGCACGCCGGAAGAGTTTAGAAACAGTATTGAGCAGATTATAAAGAAAACAGGGAAAAATACAGGTTCCGAGATCGTCCTCGTGACATCAGTATCTCTTGGAAACCGGAGGGACAATACACTTGTAGAAAGGTATTATGACCAGCTTGAGGAATTAGCCAATCTGCACAGATTACCTCTGGTAAAGGTGCATATGTACTGGAAGGATAGAATATCAGAGGGAATCCGATTTGGTGATCTGGTCCAAGCCGATCAAGTGCACCCGGTTTCTCATGGATACAGGTTTATGGCGGAGGCAGTCATGGAGCTGTTGAGATGATGTATTGATGGTTGCATTGCTATTGATTTTAAGATACCTTGAGGAGCAAGGACTTGTTATGTTTACGATAACTGTTAACGGTTTATCCCGACTTGTCGGGATTCACGGTTGAAGAATCAGAGAATTGAAATCAATATCCAAAATGCTTCAATCGTTGGGTCTTGCCCATGTTACATAAATTTATTGGGAAAAATTGTGAACTGTAAACCGATAACCGCGAACGATTACTAAAATTTATTAAACATTTTCGCCTCAAGAGGATGAAGAAATGAAATTAGCGGGATATATAAGAGGATTATTTACGGAAGGCAGGGGCTTGTACAGTTGGATGAACATTATCTTTGCCCTCTTTTTCATTTTTCCTGTAGCCGGATTTATTGCCTTTGGCATCAGATATGAAATTATGACGGATAAGTATGTTCTTCTCTTTTTCGTCTTTTTCCTGATTTTTTCATTGATTGGTTTTACCCTGCTTCGCAGGATATTTGACAGGGTAGGAAGGATATCGAGAGAGGTTTCAGAGAAGGCTACGTCGGAATTCTTTATTGATCAACCGCAAGGAGGTTCTGACGAAATCAGTAATATTGTTAAGACCTTCGGCACTCTGGAAAACCAGTTTGGAATAACCTTCGGGCAGCTTCAGCAAAAGGTTTCGGAAATGGCTGTTTTTAAGGAGCTTTCGGACCTTTGCTATGTGACTTTTGATACCGAGGAAATCCTGTATGTTACCCTGGAGAGAGCTCTGAAGCTGGTGAAAGCTGATGTCGGTTCGGTGCTGATTTTGGAGTATCCCCACAGGAAATCATTTGTCGTGAAGGCCACCATCGGTCTTGGAGAACAACTGAAACTGGGTGACAGGGTGGATTTTGCCGACAGCATTGCCAAATATGCCGTTATCAACAAATCACCCCTTATCGTTGAGGATATTGAAACAGATAGCCGCTTTGGCAGAAAGAGTCGCCAACAGTATGGAACAAAGTCATTTATCTGTATGCCGTTTAAAACTATAAGGGATATTGTAGGGGTATTTACGATCTCCAGAAAAAATGATGACATTCCTTTTACCAGCGAAGATACGGACATACTGGGGCCTCTCCTGAGTAGCGCGGCGTTTACCTATGAAAATCTGCGTCTCTTAAGAGAAAGAAATGAGAGTACAGGTCATCTTGATTCTATTCAGAAAATTGTCCAGGCTATCAATTCCAGCCTCAAAGGTGGAGAGTTGTTGCATGTCATACTTGATGAGATGCAATCGGCGCTTTCTTTTAATCTTGCGATTATTCTGGTAGAGGATGATACCAGACCGAATAACATAAGAATCCTCGATTTTATGGCTGCCGAACCTGTACACCTGTCGAAAGATGTATATTATCCCTATCAAGGATCAATTTTTGATAAGGTTTTGAAACAGGGAGTCGTATTGATAGAGGAGGATACATCCCGGCTTGTGTATGAGAGTGAAAAAAATATCCTCGCCGGAAACAAATCCTGCGTGCTTGTTCCTTTAAAAACAGGTGGAGGTGTTTTGGGAATTCTGGCTTTGTGTGCGGATGAACCTGATTCCTTTTATGCATTGCAGGAGCTTATAGAGAGAATGGCGGACACTCTTTCACTTGCGATGGAGAGAAACCGGCTCGGTGATTATGTTGACAAACGGGACCAGGAACTGGACACGCTGAAACAGATCGGAAGCGCCCTTGCGTCTTCCACTTTTGATATAAAACAGGTCCTCAAATATACCATGGATATGATCAAGGCGGTCATGAATGTGGAGGCCGGTGCCGTTTTATTCATGCGTGAAGACGGACTTGAGTTTACCGTTGCGCTGAATATTGACATGGAAACACTGCAAGGGATTCGGATAAAGACGGGCCAGGGGGTCGCCGGTTATGTAGCGGTACGGGGTAACGCGGTAATAGTAAATGATATCGAGAAGTCCTCTCTCTTTTATCCCGATGTGGATGAGATTGTCGGCTTTCATACAAAGGCCATTCTATGTGTGCCCATGATATCGCAAGGAAAGATTATGGGAGTTATTGAGGTGTTTAACAAAATGGAGGGCGACTTTAATGCGGGTGACAAGCAATTGTTGCAATCGATCGCATCCTCGGTCAGCGTAGCCATAGAAAATGCCAATCTTTACAATGAGACAGTATCTATGGCAGAGAATGAACGTGAGATACGGAATATTTTCCAGAAGTTTGTTCCCAAGGAGATAGTGGATAAGATTGTCTACGGAACCGAGACAGAACAGCTTGAAGTTGAAGAATTCAGGATGCTCACGCTTATCAATATCGATATAAGAGGATTTTCACTTCTTGCCCAGAAGATAGGGCCTCAGAAGACCGTGCTTATGCTCAACCATTTCTTCTCCATTATGGGTGGGATTGTGTTTAAACACCATGGTATTGTTGATAAATATCTTGGTGATGGTTTTCTGGCAATTTTCGGTGCCCCGGTTTCAAGCATAATGGATGCTGATAATGCTGTTGCCGCGGCAATCGAGATGAGAGAATCCATTGCTGAAGTCAACGATTACTGCTTGAAAGAAATAGGTAATTCAGTGGATGTTGGTATAAGTGTTCACACGGGTGAAGTTGTTGTAGGGAATATAGGTTTTGACAAGAAGATGGACTATACCGTTATCGGTGATTCGGTCAACATCGTATTCAAGCTGCAGGCACTTACGAAGTCTTATCCCAACAGTATTCTGATCAGTGAAAAAACCCTGAGCGCGGTAAAAACACACCTGGATGTACGGGAAACGGATATAAGTGACAGCAGAGCAATGGGAGACCTGAAGGTTTATGAGCTGACGGGTATAGTATAGATCAATAGATTCGTAAATACATGGATAGCTTGTCTAACAGTCTGCAGTTTTTTCACGGCAGTTTACGGTTGTCGGTTCACGGTTTTTCAATGAACATTGATTTTAACGCTTTGCTTTTTTAGCCGTGAACTGACAATTGTAAACTGTGGACAATTATGTTTTTTCTATATAGGCATAAGCATTATGATTGTGTATGCTTTCCATGTTTTCCGCTTCTATGCTGTACCATGTGAAATTGGGGATTTTGTTGAGTTTTTCCGCAATGGTTCTCACAACGTCTTCTACGAACATCGGATTTTCGTATGCTTCTTCCGTTACATATTTTTCATCTGCTCTCTTGAGAAGCGAAAAAATTTCGCTGCTTGCTGATTTTTCCACCAGTCTGATAACATCTTCTATCCAGAAGAACTTCTCAAATTTCAATTTAACCCTTACAGTGCTTCTCTGATTGTGTGCGCCCGCGTCGCTTATTTCTTTTGAACAGGGACACGCGGTTGTAACAGGTACGGAAATACCGACGAGAAAATCATCCTTTTTACCGTTGTTTTCTCCACAGAAAGAACACTGGTATTCCATAAGGCTTTTTGCACCCGAAACTGGCGCTGTCTTTTCCACAAAGTATGGAAAACTTATTTCTATATGGGCGGATTCAGCGTTAAGTTTTCCCTTCATTTTGTATAGAATCTTACGAAAGGTTTTTATATTAATCTGACCTCTGTATTCATTCAGGATTTCAACGAAACGGCTCATATGTGTTCCCTTAAAGCGATGCGGGAGATTAACATACATATTTATGGCGGCATTGACATGTTGTGTGTCGTTTGCCTTATCGAGGACGATAATAGGGTATTTTATTCCCTTTACTCCTACTTTTTGTATATCTATATTCCTGTGATCTTCGAGATTCTGTACATCTACCATTTTTCTTTATGCCTTTGCCTCTATGAATTTTAGCGATTTTTCCTATAAACCGCCTTCGAATTCTCAGATTCCCACACCGCAATGCGGGATACCTCAAGTTTCAGCGGGACCGCGTTTTTCTCCAGCCTGTTATATATAAACCTGGCGATGTTTTCCGCAGTAGGGCTCATCTTGCTGAATGGAGGAAGATCGTTGAGAAACGTGTGATCCAGATCTTCAAGGATCTCATTCATCCATTTTTTTAACACCCTGAAATCCAGAACAAGGCCATCCGCGTTCAGCTTTTCGGATGCGATCGTGGCCTCCACTTTGAAATTGTGCCCGTGGAGGTTCTCACGTTTGCCTCCTATATCCAAGGTATGTGCGGCGGAAAATGTTTTTCTTACTGTAATTTCATACATATTATTATGTCCTGATAAATTTGTAACTACTCAGGTTGTTTAGACTGAAGGCTAACAAAAGCCTAAGTCAGCAAGCATAAATAACTCATACATCTTGCTTGTCCTTTTACTTGTTTTCTGTGTTGTGCCAAAGCTTACATAACTCGTTATGAGCG
>JAGGXJ010000074.1 GCA_021163105.1 Syntrophobacterales bacterium | reverse complement strand
TTAAAAGAAGTAATGAGGATACTGCCGTGAAGCTGGGCATTATCGCGGCGCGGGCGGTGAAGGATGTTGAACCGGACATGCTGGTGTCAGACTGCGGGGCGTGCCGGATGCAACTGGCGCATTTTTCTGGTGTTACCGCCATCGACTCCGCGGAGATACTCATAAAATCCCTGAAAAGGAAAAACTGATAATCGTATCAGGTTTATTCCCGGCCAAATAACTGCATTTAATGGAGGGCGATGTGGGATTCGAACCCACGACCTTTGGCTCCGGAGGCCAGCGCTCTATCCAGCTGAGCTAATCGCCCTTGTTAAGAATAGGGCACATTATTCCAATATGGAACTATTTTCAATTATTTTTTAAAGAGTTCCTGTGTAATGCGCATAACATGCCGGCTCTTGTTCATGCTGTAAAAATGCAGACCAGACACGCCATTGTTCAGAAGGTCTTCACTCTGGCGGATGGTGTACTCTATGCCGTATTTTTCCACCTCCTCGCTACTGTCGCTTACACCGGATAATCTGTCATGCAGTCGGGGGGATATCTTTGCGCCGCAGAGTGAGGCTATTCGCGATATCTGCTTGTAGTTAAAGATCGGGAAAATACCCGGGATTACGGGAACGTGTATCCCCGCTGATATAGTATTGTCGCGGAACCGGTAAAAATCTTCGTTGTCGAAGAACATCTGAGTTATTATAAAATCCGCTCCCGCGTCGATCTTCTTTTTCAGGTTGGCAATATCATTTTCCATATCCGGCGCTTCCGGGTGTATCTCGGGATAGCCTGCGACGCCTATGGAGAAATCACCGTTCAGTTTGATGAATTCCACCAATTCGCTGGCATATTCAAAGCCGTTTTCTGTCTTGACAAAGGTCTCCGTTCCCTTTGGCGGATCTCCTCTCAAGGCAAGGATGTTTTCTATTCCCTCCTTTTTTAGCTTGCCAAGCTCCTGTAATATGCCGGGTCCGGTTGCCTGAACGCATGTCAAATGTGCCAGTGCCTCTCTTCCGAAATCATTCCTTATTTTCGAGGCGATCTCCACGGTTTTTTCCCGTGTGCTGCCACCCGCTCCGTAGGTGACGGAGAAAAAGTCGGGCTTCAGTTCCGCAAGTTCACCGATTACGCGGTACAATTCTTCTATATTCCCATCTCTTGATGGTGGGAAAACCTCGAATGAGAGGGTGGGTTTGTTTTCTTCGAATATATTTTTTATTTTCATAGACTATCCCAGCAGTTCCTTGCAGTATAAATGTCATTTGAGTGTACGGTTGTCAACACCTTTTCTGAGAGGAAATTCGGGCAGGGTTGTAAACTCAGGGTAAAACTGTTAGACTTTTGGCTGAAAATGGGAGAGGTTCCGGAGTGTAATGAAAAAGATATCCCGCATTGTTTTTCTTTTAATCTTGCTTCTGATGATTGTGATCTGCCAGGATGCATTCGGTTCGTTGGCTATACTCCATGTCAGGCACTGGACGGCTCCGGATCATACGAGGGTTGTTTTAGACGTGAGTGGTGAGGCATCCTACACTGTTGCAAGGAAGGAACACAAAATATATGTGGACGTGAAAGGCGCGGTTCTGCCCGGTGGGATTCCCCATACGTACAACATTGATAAACCTGCGGTCAAAACGGTTCTTTTAACTTCTCTGCCCAAAGGGGGTGTCAGGGTGGAATTGCAGGTAGCGGACAATGTCGGGGTGAAGGCATTTAAGCTTAAAAGAATACTTAAAAAACCATATCGTATCGTCATTGACATTATGCTTCCGGAGGTGAAGAAGAAGGAAAGCGATAAACGGAAACAGGTCAAGGTGCTGGAAAAGAAGATTGTGGTTATTGATCCCGGGCATGGTGGAGAAGATCCCGGCGCCGTGGGCCGCAGGGGAACGCTCGAGAAAAATGTGGTTCTTGGTATATCGAAGAGGTTGCAGAGGATCTTGAGAAAAAGGGGGTACGAGGCCTTTCTTACGAGAAGGGGAGATTATTTTATATCTTTGAAAAACAGGGGGAAGATAGCCAGAGAATACGGCGCCGATATTTTCATCAGTATCCACGCCGATGCCTGCAGAAGCAGAGGCGCTCACGGAACGTCTGTATATTATCTGTCAACCAGGGGGGCAAGCAGCGAGGCCGCAAAACTGCTCGCGAAGAGTGAGAACCTGTCGGATATCGTGGGTGGTTCACAGAACGGACATAACAACGGAGAGTCTGATCCGATAACCCTCAATATGCTGCAGACGGAAACCATAAACCGCTCCAGGGCTTTTGGTGTTATTGCCCTGAAAAAGATGGGACAGATAAATCATTTAAAATCTTCAAAGGTACAGAGAGCTCCTTTTAAGGTTCTCAAACTTCCCGATATCACATCCGTGCTAATAGAAACCGCCTTTATAAGCAATTCGAGAGAGGAACTCATGCTGCGGAGTTCTTCCTATCAGACTGATATTGCTTGGGCGATAGCCTACGCTGTTGATAAATTCATTCCGCTTCCCTACGCCGCGGACAGGAGCTGGGTTAAGAAGGTCTCCAGTCCGAAGGTGTCTTCTCCCTCCGTACCGGCAACCCGGGTTACGTACAAGGTAAAAAAGGGAGATATACTGGAACGGATTGCGGTCAGGCACGGCACAACGATGAAGACCCTGATGAAGATCAACAATCTCAAGTCTAAAAACCGTATATATGTCGGTCAGAAATTGAAACTATTCTCCGAACCCAAGAAGGTGGTGCCATCGGTATATGTCGTGAAACGGGGGGATATACTGGAGCGGATTGCCCGCAGGCACGGTACGACGCTGAAGGCTCTGATGAAGATCAACAACCTCAAGTCTAAAAACCGTATATATGTCGGTCAGAAATTGAAACTATTCTCCGAACCCAAGAAGGTGGTGCCGGTGGTATATGTTGTGAAGCGGGAGGATAATTTGGAGAGTATAGCCGTAAAGCATGGCACCACTATAAGAGCGCTGATGAAGGTGAACAGGATAAGGTCCAGAAACAAGATATATGTTGGCCAGAAACTGAAAATACCCGGCACAGATTCTGTGCCAATGGTGCCGGTGGTATATGTCGTGAAGAGGGGGGATAATTTGGAGAGTATAGCCATAAAGCATGGCACCACTATAAGAGCGCTGATGAAGGTGAACAGGATAAGGTCCAGAAACAGGATATATGTTGGTCAGAAGCTGAAGATTCCCTACGCGTAAATAATGGTGACTACTCGAGACGTTTGCATAATACCCACATTGTCGTGAGTCCCGATATAATTGTAGACGAAGCAATCTCTAACTCCCTATAATCATAATAGATTGCCACGTCGCCTTCCGCCACGTTTCGCTCGCGGCCATTTTGTAGTTTTGGTTTCTCGCATGTTCCATGCGGGGCCGCCCCCGGATGCTTTCATCCGGGCCTATGACCCCGCAGACACATCCCCCGAAAAAATTGAGAGGGCATCCGGTTAGCCTAAAACCCGGCAGCCGGGCTGGTATGTTCTGCGTACCATCAAAACCATTAAAAGGGTCTGGATTGCCGACAGGATGATGAAATAGACTGCCCAGCCTGGAAGACCACAAAACATGGGATGTACCTTTCCCCAGGCCCAGAAATCCATGGCCAGGATAAAAACACACGATATCAGGTAGAAATAGGGGTCCAGCAGCCATTCTGGAGTTCGGAATACCAAGGCTTTCTGTTTCCAGAGCAGTGCCAGATGGGTGATAAGATAGACTGTAAAAGTAACCAGCATCACCCATATCACCGGCAGGAACGGACCAGCAGGCACCAGCTTAAAATAAAAGACCAGCAGCGCACCTTCGCCGATAAAAATCGAAAGAATGGCTGCCAGAGGAAACACTTTTTTTAAATAGAGTCCGAAAACAACGGTGGGGAAAAGTACCGCCAGCCCGGTAAAGGTCTGGGTGGCAATCTGCAGAATCGTTGCAGGCGGCTTCCAGGCCAGGGCCAGGCCTGCCAGGCTGAGAAAAATGACAAAAATCCGACCGGCGGCACCGCCTTTGCTTTTGTTTTTGCTCTTACCTGCCAAGGGAAGAATATCCCGGGTAAAAATCGAACTTAAAGTCAAAAGCTGAGAGTCCATGGTGGACATGAGGGCTGCCAGACCGGCCGCTATAACAAGGGCCGCCATGAAGTCTCCGGAAATCAGGGTCAGAACCATGGGCAGAATTCGATCGGCCTGTTTGCCGACAAGTTCCGGAAAGGTTAGCCGGCCCAGGATCCCCACTGAAATGGGCAGGATAAAAACAACCGTGCAGACCAGGGGATACAAAAACATGATTCGCGAAAGGATTTTTTCGCTTTTGGCTGAAAAAAAACGCTGGAACAACTGGGGGAACATGGGGTCGCACAAAAACCAGAGCAGAATATAGCTGAACCAGATCCCGCAGGTAAATTTCCCTTGGCCCCCCGGTCTTGAAAAAAGTTCGGGAAAAGATGCCAGCACTTTTTGATTGGCCGCTATAAATCCGCCATGAAAACGGGCCACCATAATCAATGCCGCCAGCAGCAGAAAAAACATGAGCAATCCCTGGAACAGATCGGTCCAGGCCACGGCCCGCAATCCGCCACGCAGCGTATACAGCAGAATAATGGCAGTCACCAGTACGCACCCGTACAGGTAGGGCAATCCCACCAGTTCCTCCAGAGCGTAGCCCGCAGCCATAGGTTGCAGCGCCAGGTAAGGGATCGTAAAAATAATCATGATAAGGGCAAACAGAACGGATAAAAAAGGACTTTGATACAATTTTCGCACCAGTTCGGGTGGCGTAACGATACCTTGATCCTGGCCCACCTGCCATATCTTACGGCCCAGAATCCAAAAAGTCAGGGCCATAAAGCCGGTACCGAATGCCATAATGGGGAAAAAGGCATATCCGTCCCGGTATCCGGCCCCGGAGGTGCCGAAAACCGTGAAAGCAGAAAAATTGGTGGCCGCCATTGTTCCCAGCAGGACAACTGTTCCCAATTTGCGATTGGCCAGGAAATACGTTTCCGGCGATGATTTCCAACGGGTCCGGGCAATCAGCCCGATACACAGAACAATCAGAAAATAAACAACCAGTACGGTAATTTTGGTAATCAAGGGATACTCCCTGGTATCTTAGTTGTAAAGGTTCCTTGCCGCGAAGGCCCTACCCCAAAGAAAGATTGAAAAATTCCTTGGTGACTTGGTGACAGGTTCTAATCTCAGCTCCGGTTTATCCAGGTCAGGTTTTGGGATCGCCTCAATAGCACTTTTAAGGTATACAAAAATAAAAACACCACCCCGTAAAGGTCGGGATGGCGTTTGCCTGGCATAACCTTATTTGTCTGCAGCAGTCTGGTTTCGACCGCCGCAGCCATTTTCTGCTTTTCAGTCCTGATACCCCATTCCGCTCTTTCTGTCAACCAGGGCGGCGATATTTTGTTACCTAAATACCTTCAGCCTACAGTCTAAACAACCTGAGTAGTCACGTTAATTTAACATCAAACATTCACAATTCAACATTGCCTTTCAATATTCGCTATTTTCTCTTTCAGTTTCTTTGGAGATACAGAGCCTCGGGTTTTTATTTCCGGTGCGAAGACCGATATCCTGTATTCTTCCACCATCCACGCGTATTTTTCCATGGCCTGTTTCTTCTCTTCAGATGAAGATGCGGTTTCTTTCAGCATTTTTCCCAGTTTATCGTCAAAGAACCTGAGTTTCCCCGCCTTTACAGTATCCTTTTCCAGATGTGCTATGCCTCTTTCGGCTCGAATCATAATGGCGCGAAAATACCGCAGTATATCAGACAACCTTTCTCCTTCGTAGATTTCCACGAAATTTTCCGGCATTAACCGGTTGACATCTTTTCTGAGGCCGGCGATGAAATCGGTCGCTGCTCTGTTAGCAATGTTTGCCGTCTCCAGCCTGTGAAGAATCTCTCTGATTTCTCCATGCATTTTGACAACCGGTATGGCATCTCGCAACAATTTTTGCCCTTCCAGGAGAATGTTACGACCCGCGGACTTCGCGTATTCGAGGAATTCCTCTCGTTTTCTTATGTTTCGTTCAAAGATGCCGCGGATGGTTTTTCGGTACAGGGCATTTTCTATCTGTTTGACTCCCCCGCAGTAAATTGCCCCCTTCCTTATCTCCTGCGGCAGGGCAAGGCACTTTTTCAGGAATTTCATATCCTTTCTGAAGTATATTTCGTAGAGCGCGGCTATGCCTTCCCTGTGTGCCATATCCGCCTTTTTCATGTCTCTGAAAAGACGTATATTTATGCTGCCATCTTTGCTCTTTTTCAGCGCCGGATATACCAGGCCCTCATGGCCGCCTTTGCCTTTCAGGACAATTTTTTCAGGAAGATCCACAAAATCCCACGAAATTATTCCTTCTTTTTCCCACTCTTTCTTTGCAGCTCTGAATGCCGGGGATGACCTGTCATCAGGAATGTTCTCCTGCAGCGAGCGGATATCGCGGCCGGAGCGTATTTCCTCTCCCTTTTCGTTCATGATAGAAAAGCGCATCTTCAAATAATCCGGGATGCTTTCTGTGGGCCATGCCGTGGCCGGTATGTTGATGTTGAATTTCTCATATATAAACCGGGCCATGGATGTGATGAGTGAGTCGTCGCTGCTTTTGATATTATGTATTATAGTATCCACTGTCTGAGGAATGGGTACAAGTTTTTTCCTGTACTCTTTAGGGAGCCCTTTTATGAGGGCGGTTATCTTTTCTCTGGAGAAAGCGGGGATCTGCCAGTCCGCTGATTCGAGGGGGAGTGTTGAAGCGACATCGGAGGGAACCTGTACCGTTACCCCATCATCCCGCTTTCCGGGGGTGAAACTGTATAAACAGGACAAAGCCCTGTCCCTCAATATGATTTCATCCGGGTACATGGCAAGTTCTTCTTCCGGATGGCATTTCATGATGTCTTCTCTGGTCATCCGGAGAAAATCATCTGTGCCCCTGTCTTTTATAAGTTTTTTAAGAGTTCTGATATTGTAGGCGATACCGACGCGTTTCTCGTAGAATTCGGTAAGAACATCCTCGTTTGCCAAGATATTTCTCCTGCGTATCTTATCTTCCATATTGGTAACTTCTTCAATCAGATTCCGGTTATGTATCAGGAAGGGAAGAGGAGTCCTGATATCACCTTCTACGAGGGCGCTTCGAATGAATATTCCGGTGGCCTCCACGGGATCTATGCGTCCGTATGAGACAGGCCTTCCCGGTATTATTATCAGGCCATAGAGTTTTACCTGCTCGTTCGCGACAACCTCGCCGCGGTTCTTTTCCCAGTGCGGTTCCAGATAGTTTCGGCGGCAGAGAGTGCCCCCGATTTCTTCCAGCCACTCAGGATTTATAACGGCGTTGATCCGGGCGAATACCCGCGATGTTTCCACTATTTCCGCTGAGACTATCCAGTCCCCGCCGCGGTTGAAAAGCCCCGAACCGGGGAAGATCATGACCTCTTTCCCCTTTGCCATCAGATATATATTCTTTTCCTTTTTTACGCCTATGCTTGAAATATAGCCGCCGAGAATGGCCTTGTGTATCCCTTCGTAAAGCGATTCTCCCTCCAGTGTTTTCTTTGTCTTCCTGTGGCCGGTCTCTTTAAGGATGTTTGATATCTGTTCATATACATCCCGCCATTCTCTTATTCTCCTGTATGACAGGAAATGTTCTTTGCAGAATTTGCGCATCCGGTTTTGTGTTTTCAGTTCTTTGCGGATATCATGATATCTGTTCCAAATATTCAGAAGTGTTATAAAATCGGAGGCGGGATTTATAAAGGGTTTGTGCATTCTGTCCGCTTCCTGCTCTTTTTCGAGGGGTCGTTCTCTCGGGTCTTGGATGGACAGGGCGGAGGCTATAATAATTACCTCCTCTATGCACCCGTATTTTTCTGCATCTATGATCATGCGTGAAAGCCTGGGGTCTATCGGCAGGCGCGACATGGCGGTTCCCCTGCCTGTCAGGAAGATTTTTTTGCCCTCTGATCTTGTGGCGCCCAGCTCCCGGAGCAGGGCGAATCCGTCCCTGATATTTCCGGGAGACGGCGAATCGATAAATGGGAATGACGTGATATTGCCCATTCCCAGGGCGATCATTTTCAGTATAACTTCTGCCAGGTTGGAACGGAGTATCTCCGGAGTGGTGAAGAGGGGGCGTTTCTCGTAATCCTCTTTCGTGTAAAGGCGAACGCATACCCCGTTCTGTACCCGTCCGCATCGCCCTTTTCTCTGGATGGCATTGCTTCTTGATATGACCTTTACGGGGAGCCTTCTGGTTCTTGTGCCGGGGTTATATTCGGATATTCTCGCGAGGCCGGTATCAATTACATAGCCAATGTCGGGAATGGTAATGGAGGTCTCGGCCACATTGGTAGCCACGACGATTTTTCTTTTCCTTGTTCGCGCGAATACGCGCTGCTGTTGTGAAGACGACAGGCGGCCGAAGAGGGGAAGCACTACCGAATCGCTATTTTTATCTCCAGTGAGAATAGCGCATGTATCTACGATATCCTGCTGTGTCGGCATAAAGATGAGGATATCTCCCGGTTTTTCCCTGCTCAGTTCACCCACCGCCCTGACGGCCGCGTCCACATGAGATGTTTCGCCCTCCTCTCCCGTCTCAGGGTCAATCGGCCGGTAGCGTACCTCCACGGGATACATACGTCCAGACACCTCTATTATGGGTGCATTGTTGAATGCCTTTGAGAATTTTTCCGGGTCTATGGTTGCTGATGTTATTATCAGTTTCAGATCTCTTCTTTTACTGAGAAGTCTTTTAAGAATACCGAGAATAAAATCTATGTTCGCGCTTCTCTCATGCGCTTCGTCAATAATCAGCGTATCGTATCTGTTCAGATATGGATCTGACTGCGTTTCCATGAGAAGGATGCCATCCGTCATCAGTTTGATGTGGATATCTTTGTTTGTTATATTCTTAAATCGTATTTTATAGCCGACAGATCTTCCCACATCTTCCTTCAATTCATTGGCGATTCTGCGGGCAACGGTTATCGCAGCGATTCTCCGGGGCTGGGTGCATCCGATAATGCCGTCTATGCCGCGTCCCGCCTCTATGCACATCTTCGGGATCTGTGTGGTCTTTCCGGAGCCGGTCTCGCCGGTAATAACGACAACCTGGTGATTCCTTATGGCCTCTATGATTTCATCTTTTTTCTGTGTTATGGGGAGAATGCCTGGATAAGTGATTTCCGGCAGATGATTCTGGCGGGTACTCCTCTTTTTTATGGAGAGGTTCAGCCTTTTTTCCAATTTGCGGAGCTTTGCCAGTGCCCCCTCGCTATCTTTGCCTTTCTTTATGGCGTTGTTTATGAGACGCAGCTCTCCGGTGATAAGACGCCTGTCCGGATAGAGAGCTTTTCTCACGCCGGAGCGTATCCTGTTTTGCAGTGATTTTATATCAGACAATACCATCTTCGGGTTACGGGTTGCGAGTTTCCGGTTGAAGAATTCTTGACCGGTTATACTATTTGGCGGAGATTTATGCATTTTCTTACGATAATAGCAAACCAAATGTGACTGTTCTGTTTCAACCATCTGATTAAATTTGATTTTAAGAGACCCGTTGTGCTATAAATTCAACGATAATTCAGGCATGAAGGGAGGAGAGTAGCATGACAGATGAAAGGGCTTTGGAAGAACATACAGTAGCAGAGTTGAAGGAGATTGCTAGGGATACCGGGAAGATCGAGGGCCTCGGCACTATGAAAAAGGCTGATCTGATAAGCGCTATTAAGGCTGCGCGGGATGAGATTGTAGAGATAGTGAAAGATGTCTCTCCCGAAACAGTGGAAAAGGTACCGGAAGAGGAGGCGTCAGAGACGCCCGAAGAAACTGCGGAAACAGGGGGAGAAGAAGTTTTTTCTGAGCCCGTTAAAGAAAAACCTAAAAAGAAAACTGGGAAAACCCCCGAAAAATCCGCGGTGACGGTATCGTCCCTGAAAGAAAAGATGGGGATACTCAAACAGAAAAAGGAAGAGCTGAAGGAGAAGGGAGATAAGACGGGAGTTAACCGTCTCAGGAAAAGAATAAACAGACTTAAGAAAAGAACAAGGATACTGGCAAGGGTTGCCTCTTAAAAATATGGTGCCGGAGGTTATGTTATGTTTGTAGGAAAAAGGATGACGAGAGATCTTGTAACGGTAACCGGAGATACAAGTATTCTCAAGGTAAAGAATCTCTTAGAAGAAAAACATATCGATCAGATTCCCGTGGTGGAGGGGAAGAAGCTGATAGGCATTATTGCAGACAGAGACATCAGAGACAATTCACCATCTCCGGCGAACACCCTTTCTGTCCATGAGCTTAATTATCTCCTTTCAGAAATGAAGGCAGAAAATGTTATGACCAAAGAGGTGTTTACAACAACACCCGAATCTACTATCGAAGCAGCAGCCAGGCTAATAAATGATAAACATGTCAATAGTTTGCCGGTTGTGATCGGAGATGAACTGGTTGGTCTGATTACCACCTGCGATCTTTTAAAGGTGCTCCTTGATTTTATGGGGGTTCATAATACGCCGACCTGCCGCGTGGAACTCAGGCTATCGAGCAATATAGGTGAAATAGCAAAGGTAGCAAATATCATAAACGATATGGGGTTGAGGATAGTGTCTATACTCTCTACAATAGACAAAGATGACAGCAATATTCGTCCCACTCTCGTGAGAGTTGGTACGTACAATACAGATGAACTTTGCAGAGTTCTTAACAAGGCCGGGTACGAAACAGTTATCGATGATGGCAAGGTAGAAGAATAAGGCTTGATTCCACATAAAGAGACAGAAAACATCCGCGTAGTTAAAGCGGCGTGGGTCGTCGGGCTTGCGACTTTGCTGAGCAGAGTGTTCGGCTTTATCAGGGACATGGTGATAGCAGGATTTTTCGGGGCCGGGCTGGCTACCGATGCCTTCTTTGTGGCTTTTAGAATCCCCAATCTTCTCCGGCGCCTGTTTGCGGAAGGTTCCCTTACCATAGCCTTTATCCCGGTTTTTACCGGATATCTCAAAAGGTCGAAGAGGCAGGCTGTTGAATTTGCGGGTATCGCCTTTACTCTTCTTTCCATTGTTCTCGCGCTGGTCTCGGTTGCGGGTATATTGCTTTCCCCCTGGATCATCAGAATCATGGCGCCTGGGTTTGCTGACATCCCGGATAAATACGCGCTTACCGTATTCCTTACCCGCCTGATGTTTCCCTATATATTTTTTATATCCCTTGTCGCGCTGTGTATGGGTATTCTCAATTCCTTCAGGCACTTTGCGGCGCCTGCCCTCGCTCCGGTAATTCTTAATATCTGCATGATAGCCTCCGCGTTTCTCCTGAGGGACTTTTTCCGGGAGCCTGTAATATCCCTGGCTGTGGGTGTTATGGTAGGGGGAATCCTTCAGCTTGCCCTGCAAATCCCGTTTTTGCTCAAGGTGGGCGCGAGGTTGAAGCCGAATTTTCATTTCGACCACCCGGGAATAAAAAAGATAGGCATCCTGATGCTCCCGGCGGTGTTCGGCGCCGCCGTCTATCAGACAAGTATATTCATAAACACCATCCTGGCATCTCTTCTCCCGGAGGGCAGCGTGTCATATCTGTACTATGCCGACAGGGTGGTGCAACTTCCCCTTGGTGTATTCGCGATGGCGGTGGGAACAGCGTCGCTCCCCAGTTTTTCAGAACAGGTGGCCGAGGGAAGGTACGAAGAGTTGAAAGATACGATATCATTTTCCCTGAGGTTGATCCTGTTTGTCACTATACCGGCGATGATTGCCCTGATTGTCCTGCGCGTGCCTATAATATCCGTACTCTTCCAGCGTGGGAAATTTGATGCCGCGGCAACGCTCTTTACCGCTCAGGCTTTGCTTTATTATGCTGTTGGTCTATGGGCCTTTTCATGCATAAGGGTTGTCGTATCCGCGTTTTACGCCATGCAGGACACCAGAACCCCTGTAAAAATTGCGGTTGCGGCGCTTCTTGTGAATGTTATAATGGGCATTATATTGATGTTCCCCATGAAACATAATGGACTGGCGCTTGCCACATCAATCTCCTCAGCGGTTAACATCGTTGCCCTTGCCGTGATATTGAGAAGAAAGGTAGGGAAGTTTCTTGACCGGAGCTTCTGGACATCTGTATTCAGGACTACACTGGCATCTGTGGTCATGGGGCTGTCGATAATTGCTGTAAGTCATATTTTTGTATGGAACAGCGAAGGGGTTTTTGTCGAAAGGTTGTTGTTTCTGATAATTACGATAGTTATAGGGCTTGCCGTGTTTGCCCTGAGTTCACTTATTTTGGGTAGCTCCGAGGTAAAAACACTGCTTAAGATGAAGAATGGATAGAGATTATGCTGCTTAAAATAAATGCTGAAAATCCCCAGACCCGGCTTATAAAAAAAGCTTCCCAGGTGTTGAATCATGGTGGTATTGTAGTTTATCCAACAGACACGTCTTATGGAATGGGATGCGACCTGTTTAATAAAAAAGGTATCGAGAGAATATATGAAATAAAAAAGAGGAGCAGAAAACAGCCATTTAGCTTTATCTGTGCTGACCTTGGTGATATAAGCAATTATGCTGTGGTAACCAATTATGCATACAAAGTTATGAAACGCCTGCTGCCCGGTCCCTATACCTTTATACTGGGGGCATCCAGACTTGTTCCGAAAATTCTGATGCCAAAGAGAAAAGAGGTGGGCATAAGAATTCCGGACAACGAGATATGTCTGTCTCTTGTCAGAGAGTTCGGAGGCCCTGTAATCAGTACCACAGTAAAATCGCGCGAAGATGAGATAATAACAGATCCGTACATAATAGAAGAAGAATTTGGACACTGCATAGACCTCGTTATAGATGGAGGCATTTTGCCCCCTGAACTGTCAACGGTTATGAATCTTACAGATGATATCCCTGAGATAGTCAGAGAAGGGAAGGGTGATCCGGATGTATTTTAACACGTATACAAAAATGGTTCACAGTTCACAGTTTACGGTTAAGCTCTGAACATTAGTGAATTGAGTACCTATAGAAAGAGGATTGTGATGACTAAAAAAATGCTTATAAATACAATAGATGAAGAAGAAAGCCGAATGGCCGTTGTTGAAGACGGCAATCTGGTGGAATACAACGTGAGGATGTCGGTCAAGGAACCGACAACCGGTAATATATACAATGGCACTGTACAAAACGTACAACCGGGACTGCGGGCGGCTTTCGTGGATTATGGTACCGGCAAAAGCGGTTTTCTGCCGCTGCGTGACGTAGCGTCGGAATACTTCGGTGAAGATAGAAAGCTATCAACAGGGAAAAAACTACTCGTTCAAGTTGTAAGGGAAGAAAAAGGAGCCAAAGGCGCGATGCTTACAACACGCATTTCACTTCCTGGCCGGTATCTTGTCCTTATGCCCAACAAGCAGGGTAGTGGAATTTCCCGTAAAATAGAGAGTGAAGCAGACAGGAAGCGACTCAAAGGGGTGGTGGAGCAGATAGCTGAAAAGGATGGCATGGGATTTATTGTTCGCACCGCCGGCATGAATAGAACAAAACAGGAGCTTATCCGTGACTACCAGATGTTGTTGAGACTGTGGAAAGACATAAAAGGAAAATCTGAAAAGACAACATCGCCCGGATTGATATACCTTGAAACCGATTTTGCCGTCAGGGCGTTCAGGGATTATTATACATCGGATATTAATGAGATACTGGTTGATGATCCTGAAACTGCCCGGAAGATGAGGGTCTACTGCAAAACTGTCTCGCCAAGAAATATAAGAATGATAAAGTTTTATAAGGAAGAGACGCCCCTGTTTGATCAATATGATATCGAAGACCAGATAAACGAGATATATCAGCCGCACGTTAAGCTTAAATCGGGTGGATCCATCGTGATAGAACCCACTGAAGCGGGGATAACCATAGACGTGAACTCAGGTCGCCTGAACAAGCGTGACGTGGAAGAGACCGCATACAAAACAAATATGGAAGCGGCTGGAGAGATAGCGAGACAACTCCGCTTGAGGGACCTTGGGGGGCTCATCGTGGTCGATTTCATCGATATGATGGACAAGAATCATATTACTCAGGTGGAGAAGACCTTCCGGAACGCGCTAAAGGTGGACAGATCCAGGATACAACTGGCCAGGATATCCAGATTCGGCATGCTGGAACTGTCACGCCAGAAGAAGCAGTCCACAATACAGGAAATCAGTTATTCAGTGTGTCCCTATTGCAGGGGAAATGGGGTCAGACCGTCCGTAGAATATATGGCACTCAGTGCGTTGCGGAGGATTAAAGCCGAAGCGGCAAAGGAAAGATCTTCAGAAATCGCCATCACGCTTCCACCGGAGGTGACAGGGTATCTTCTCAATCATAAGAGAAGCCAGCTAAGCAAATTAGAGGAACTCCATGATGTTTCTGTTTACATCTCGGGGGATTCCGATCTGCTGTGGGGGGAATTTCATGTCAAGAAGGTAAAGAGAAAAGAAATTGCCCCTGAGGCGGGAGAAGAAGGAGCCGAAGAGGAGACAAAGCCGGCCGTCAGCAGGTCGTCCAGGAGAAGGAGAAGACCTCAACAGGCAAAACCTGGAAATTCTGAGTATTCCGAAGTTCCGGTGAAGAATATCAGTCCGAATAAAAGCAATGTCACCGCAGTGAATAAATCAGATGTAACGAAATCGAGCACAGAGCTTCCTGAAAAGGCGCAGAGTTCTTCGCCGGAGAAAAACATAATAAAAAAGATATATGATTTCCTGAAATGAACAGTTATTGAGCCGGACAACAAGCACATTTCCCGTTGCCTCTCTGCAACACGTAGCAGGCCCGGTACGGGAATCTTCAACATCTCTCTTCGCAGGCTGATATATCGAAAATCCGGGTTCAGTTTCCCGAGTTAAAAAGAATATGGAAAAGATTTCAGGAAACATTGTTGATGTGGTTAATTCCGAAATCTACCCGGGAACACTGGTGATTTCGGAGGGTAGAATAACCGGCATTATCATGGAAGAAACAGGTTATGGCACCTGTATCATGCCCGGTTTTGTAGATTCTCATATACATATTGAAAGCTCTATGTTCCCGCCGGCTGAATTTTCCAGGATAGCGGCGGTGCACGGCACAGTTGCCACCGTATCAGATCCGCATGAGATTGCGAATATACTGGGGATTGAGGGCGTGAAATATATGATTGAAGACGCAAAGAGTGCCCAGGTAAAAATCTGCTTCGGAGCTCCCTCTTGCGTTCCGGCAACGCCCTTTGAGACAGCGGGCGCCGTACTGGGAGTAGGAGAAGTAGAAAAACTGCTCAAACTGGATGAGATTGGATACCTGAGTGAAGTTATGAATTTCCCCGGAGTTCTAAAAGGCGATAAGGATATTATGAACAAAATCAAAATTGCCGTAGAATGTTCTAAGCCGGTGGATGGCCATGCTCCGGGTCTACGCGGAGGTGAACTGGAAAAACTTTTAAACTCTGGAATATCAACAAACCATGAATGTCTTTCGCGTGGCGAGGCGCTTGAAGATATCAAGAAGGGTATTAAGGTCCAGATTCGCAAAGGATCTGCAGCTGATATCTTTGAAGAATGTCTTTCCCTCCTTGACGAACACTACGAAAGCTGTATGTTCTGCAGTGATGACAAACATCCCGATGACCTGCTGAAGGGTCACATCAATGATATGGTCGCGGGGGCGATCAATTATGGTGTTGATATCATGAAGGTCCTGAGGGTTGCGTCGGTGAACCCTGTATCGCATTACTGCCTGAATGTGGGGCTGCTTCGCAAAGGTGACCCTGCCGACTTTATCAGGGTTGACAACTTTACCGACTTCAATATCCTGGAAACGTATATAAATGGCAGGGCCGTGGCACGTGAGGGTGTTTCGTTAATACCCCGAGTGAGTTCAAAGATTGTCAACAACTTTCATGTAACCTCAAAAGAGCCAACTGCATTTACGGTTCCCTCCAGAGGGGACAGGATAAACGTTATAGGGGTTTCTGACGGCACTCTGTTTACAGATAAACTGGTTGAAATTCCAAAGATGGAAAACGGCTGTGCGGTGTCTGATACAGACAGAGATATTATCAAGCTGGCAGTTGTGAATCGCTACGGGGACACAAAGCCTGCGGTGGGTTTTGTCCGAAATTTTGGTATAAAGAGAGGAGCGATCGCATCCAGCGTGGCGCATGACTCTCACAATATTGTGGCCGTCGGAGTTTCCGATGAAGACGTTTGCAGGGCTGTCAATCTTGTTATCTGCAACCGCGGTGGAATAGGGGCTGTTTCGGGAAGCAGGGAGATGATACTTCCGTTGCCGATCGCCGGTATTATGAGTGACAAGGATTACGCTGTAGTGGCCGACAGATACACAAAACTCAATGATATGGCCAAGGCCATGGGTTCAAAACTGCGTGCGCCCTTTATGGCTCTTTCATTTATGGCACTTCTTGTTATTCCTGAAATAAAGATGAGCGATAAAGGGTTGTTCGACGCGGAGAGATTCAGGATGATGGATGTTTTTTGCGGGTAGGGGCGAATCTCGCAGACGAGGTGGCATTTTTTTGCAATTGAAATTTTCTCTTGCTTATAATCAAAGTTTGGAATAGAATATTAGGTTGAAGATTCAGGGGTGCTTGGGCATAATGATCCCAGGCTGAGATGATACCCTTTGAACCGGATCTGGGTAATGCCAGCGTAGGGAAATAAAGTTTAGCATCTTTTGAAGGCATACCCGATGCGGGTATGCCTTTTTTTGTTTTCTTCCGGGAGGTGCGGGTTGTATGGGAAAGATGATTTTTATTATATCTGGCGGCGTTATAAATGATCCGCAGTTTCTTTATGATGAGATCAAGAGCGTCACTAATCCGGTGATTATCTGTGCAGACGGCGCGGCGCAGAGATTGAAAGAACTTGATATGGCTCCCGATTTTATTGTGGGTGACATGGATTCCATCGATGAAGACATCCTGAGATATTTCGAGGCGGGGGGAAGCAAAATCATCAGATATCCCGGGGACAAGGATGAAACCGACACGCAATTAGCGCTTGAGCGCGCCTTCGAAATGGATCCGGATGAAATACGCATATTGGGTGCTCTTGGTGGAAGGGTCGATCATATGCTGGCGAATATATCTCTCCTTGTAATGTGTGCGAAGAGGGGTGTTGCTGCGAAAATAGTGGATAAGGATTGTGAGCTTCTTGTCATTGACCGGGTGTGTGTAATCAATGGCAGAGAGGGCGAAACGGTTTCCCTGATCCCCATGTCCACAGATGTTAGTGGAATAACTCTCAAGGGCTTCAGATATCCGCTTTCCGAAGGAGTGATGGAGATTGGAAGACCGTACGGCGTGAGCAACAGACTATCTGGGACAAAGGGGACAATCTCGGTGAAGTCGGGATATTTGCTGATTATAAGACAATTTGGAGTCTAGAGGGGTAAGATATGACGGTAAAGAGAGTGTTGACTATAGCGGGGTCGGATTCCGGTGGAGGAGCCGGCATACAGGCGGATCTGAAGACGATAACCGTACTTGGGGGTTTTGGTATGAGTGTGGTCACGGCCCTGACTGCCCAGAATACCCTCGGTGTGCATGGAATCCACGAAGTGCCCGCCGATTTCATTGAAAAACAATTTGACGCGGTGGCTACCGATATTGGTGTTGACACCGCGAAGACGGGGATGCTCTCCAGCTCTGAGATCATGAGAACTGTTGCGGGGAAAATAGAGGAATACGGAATAGAAAAACTCGTGGTTGACCCGGTGATGGTGGCCAAAGGGGGCGCGATGCTTATAAGACAGGAGGCGAAGAAGACCTTGGCCACGGTGCTTCTACCGCTGGCATTCGTGATAACTCCCAATATTCCGGAGGCGGAAGAACTGACCGGAATGAAGATTACAACTATTGAGGGCATGAAAAAGGCGGCCAAAGCCATAAACCGGATGGGTGCAAAAAATGTTTTTTTAAAAGGGGGACACATGTCGGGGGATGCCCTGGATGTTCTCTATGATGGCAGGGATTTTCATGAGTTTACCTCAGAGAGGATAGACACGAAGAATACGCACGGCACCGGATGTACCACCTCTGCCGCTATCGCCACTGGACTCGCCCAGGGAATGGATGTGTTCGAAGCGGTCAAAAGGGCGAAGGATTATATAACCATGGCCATCAAATATTCTCTTTGTATAGGTGGTGGACATGGTCCGACCAACCACATGGCCTATCTGTTCAGGGACGGTAGTATGCCTGAAGGTGGCTTTAAGGAATAGAGGCTGTCATGCTTTCAGTTTCAGGTCTGACAAAAAGATTCGAGGGTCTCACCGTTATGGAAGGGTTTGACCTGACTGTGCCTAAGGGAGGTTTTACTACCCTTATAGGGCCGTCCGGTTGCGGCAAGAGCACCCTTTTCGATGTACTGACCGGTGTTTTCCCGGGGGATGGTGGCAAAATATCCTGGCTTGGGAAAGATGTCCCTGATCTGATGGGAAGGGCGGCTTACATGCAACAGAAGGACCTGCTTCTCCCGTGGCTTTCCCTGATTGACAATGCCATGCTCCCGGCAGAGATTGCCGGAGCTCCGACAAGTCGGGGTTCACAAGGGAAGGCATCGGCCCTGTTCAGTCGTCTTGGGCTGCACGATTTCGAGAACTATATGCCGCGGAAGGTGTCCGGCGGTATGCGCCAGCGTTGCGCGCTGGTGAGAACTCTGATGTTCGAGCATGAACTGGTTCTTCTGGACGAACCTCTTTCTTCCCTTGACGCCATCACCCGAAGAGGTCTCCAGTCCCTGCTTTTGTTACTCCAGAGTGAATTTAACAAGACCATACTGATGATCACACACGACATAGAAGAGGCTCTTCTGATGTCTGATGAACTGCTGGTTCTGACGCCCATGCCGATGCGGGTGCAAGAGCGGTTTGTCCTGGAGATGCCGAAACCGGGAAGGAGCAGTAATCCTGAGTTGCTGAAGATAAAAGAGCATGTACTTGAAGAACTGGAGGGAGATTTGAATGAGGCAATCTAACTGGATTTCCCTTCTGGTTGTTTTGGTTGTTATTGCAGTCTGGGAATTTGCCTGCGGGTGGTTTTCCATTCCTGATTTTATCCTTCCAGCCCCCAGTGGGATATTAAAGACGACGGTACTTAAGGCATCTCTTCTCCTGCCGCACGCGGGCATTACCGCCTTGGAGATAATAATGGGGATCTTTCTGTCACTGTTGGTCGCTGTACCACTCGCTACGGTTATGTTCGCCTGCCCTTCGGTTGAGCGCGCCCTGTCTCCCTTTTTAGTGGCGTCTCAGGCGGTACCCGTATTCGCTCTTGCTCCCCTCCTGGTGGTATGGCTTGGATACGGTCTTGCCAGCAAGGTTTTGATGGCGGCGATTATCATCTTTTTTCCCATAACGGTCAGTCTGCTCGAGGGGTATAAGCACTGTGATCCTGAATACGCGATTTTCTTCGATCTGATGGGTGCCGGATTCTGGAAAAAGATGCGATTACTCTACTGGCCCTGGGCTCTTCCATATTTCTTTTCTGGGCTGAAGGTAGGAGTCACCGTTGCAACGATAGGCGCGGTCATCGGAGAGTGGGTTGGCGCGCAAAGAGGTCTCGGTTATCTGATGATACAGGCCAACGCGAGGCTGCAGGTGCCGCTGGTCTTCGCGGCGATACTGTGGCTCTCCGTTATGGGACTCGCCATGTGGGTATTTGTCGGCTTTCTGGAAAGGAAAGTCATTTACTGGAAACAGTAACCGTTCAGCCTGACCGCGCGAGTAATTACTTACTGAAAATCAAGAAAGGAAAAAAATGATTATGAAGAACAGTTTTAGAGTATTTATTTCAATTATCCTGACGGCGTTTCTCCTGTTGACAGCGTCTCCCATCTGCGCCATGCAGAAGATTACGGTTATGCTGGACTGGTTTCCCAACATAGACCACTTACCCATTTATGTGGCGCAGCAGGAAGGTTTTTTCGGTGATGAGGGTCTTGATGTTACGATATTGACGCCTTCCTCGACCACAGACGCGATGAAGCTTGTCGCTTCCGGTGATGTTGATATCGCTGTTTCATACGAACCGCAGGTGATTATCGGAACCTCGGCTGGCCTTAATATCCGGGTTGTTGGAAGGCTGGTGGAACATCCTCTCAGTGTACTCCTTTTCCTGGATGGAAAGGGGATCAAAACCCCGGCAGATCTGGAAGGTAAGACGATTGGCTACACCGTTCCGGGCATGATGGATGTGCTTATGGAGGCATTCGCGAAGATCAACGGGATCAAAAGCTACGAGCCGATCAATGTGGGCTTCACGATTGTACAGTCCCTGGTATCTAATAAAGTTGACGCGATTATGGGACCATATAAAAACTACGAGACCGTCGCGCTTGAGGAAAAGGGTTACAAGGCTGGATACTTCGAGCTGAGCGAGTGGGGCATGCCAGATTATGATGAACTGGTTTTCATAAGTGGAAAACAGGCGGCGGCAGAAAAAGCTAAGGCGCTTAAAGGTTTCGCCCGCGCAATAAATCGCGCGATTTCCCAGACAAGGAAAGGCCCACAAAAGGCTCTTGAAACCTATTTCAGCGCCGTCCCGGAAGCCCCGCGGGATATGGAATCCAAGGCGTTTGAAATAACGCTTCCGCTTTACGCCCACAGCCAGAGTTGTGACACAGAAGAATGGCAGAAGTTTGCCGATTTTGCCCTTCGTTACGGACTTATTGAAAAGAAAGTTAAAGTGACAACTATACTGGGGGAATAAGGGTCCTCTCCCGATTAGTTGTAGTTAATTATGAAAGGGTTCAAGGAGGCAAGGATTCGAGGGGTCGAGTAGAAGGCTGTCCCGATGAATCGGGGCTTGTAACCTTAATGCCTTCAGCCTGCAGTCTAAACAACCTGAGTAGTTATGAAAGGAGTTATATGAAAATTACAGCAAAGAATATCTATCTGGATATTGGAAAAATCAGAGGGGCAGCTCCTCTAATCCACAACATAACCAACTATGTGGTGATGAACAGCACCGCCAACGCGCTTCTGGCAATAGGGGCGTCTCCAGTTATGGCGCATGCCGTGGAGGAGGTGGAAGAGATGACAGGAATCGCCAGTGCCCTGGTTGTCAATATAGGAACACTGAGCGAATCATGGGTGAGAGCGATGTTGAGCGCCGTCAGACGTGCCGGCGAGATGGGGATACCGGTTATCCTGGATCCGGTGGGAGCCGGAGCCACGTCCTATCGAATAAAGACTTGCCATGATCTTATCGATGCCCATGCTCCTGCCATTATCCGTGGAAATGCCTCCGAAATCATGGCGCTCGTAATGGAAGAAACAAGGACAAAGGGAGTAGACAGTTCCGATCCTTCAAGTGCCGCGCTGGAAGCGGCAAAGAGCCTGAACAAAAATACGGGCAGTATCATTTGTGTGAGCGGGGAGACAGATTATATCATTGGTGGTGAAAATGTGATAACCGTTGAAAACGGGCACCCGATGATGGGGAAAATTACCGGTATGGGCTGCACGGCCACCACCCTGTGTGGCGCCTTTGCCGCTGTCAATCCCTCTTTCCCGGCAGCGGCTGCGGGAGCCATGGTGGTTATGGGTATTGCCGGGGAGATTGCCGCCGGTACTTGTAGAGGTCCGGGCAGTATGCAGGTTGATTTTCTGGATGCACTTTTCAACCTCTCCGAAGATGAACTGGCAAATCGTATTCAGGTAGGAGAATAATAATGAAGGGATTATATCTTGTTACCGACCGGGATTTATGCGGTGACAGATCGCTCGAGGATGTGATACTGCAATCTGTACGGGGGGGGGCGCGTTATGTGCAGATACGGGAAAAGGATCAATCCACACGGGATTTTATCGAAGAGGCCTTAAGGATCAAAGAGATTCTTAAACCCTTTAGTGTCCCACTGATCATAAATGACCGTGTTGACGTGGCGCTTGTTGTGAAGGCGGAAGGTGTGCACGTGGGACAGAGCGACATGCCGTATAAAATGGCCCGATTCCTTATGGGACCCGGCGCTGTTATCGGTCTGTCAGTGGAGACATGGAAAGATGTTGAAGAGGCCGAGACCCTTGATTGTAATTATATCGGGGTCAGCCCTGTCTTTGATACGCCTACGAAGACCGACACAAAAGGCGCGTGGGGACTGGATGGAATTGCCAGGATCAGTGCGTTTTCACGTCACCCGCTTGTTGCCATCGGGGGGATGAATGCCTCCAATGCCGCGGATGTGGTAAAGGCGGGCGCTGGTTGCGTTGCTGTAGTCTCCGCCATATGCGCCGCGCCCGATCCTGAAGCCGAATCAAGAAAGCTGGTCGGTATAATTAAAAATCATGTTTGAGAAACTGGTCATATTTGATTATTCAGGCACCCTCAGCCCTGATGCCGTCCGGTTCGCGGAAGATGACAACCTGTCAGAAGAACTGGATCGGAGCGGTCTTGCGGGTCTTGGAATAACGGCTCCCGAGATATTCTGGAGAGAGATTGTCAATCCAGACTGGGAAGAGGGAAGCACTACCTCCATCGGCTACAGGGAAATCATGTCTAAGAGAATTAAAGAGGTATTCTCCCCGGCTGTTTCGGATGAGGAGATACGTCTTTGCGCTTCGCGTTTTGTTGACAGTTACCTTGGGCATTCCCTTGTTGATAGTCGATGGCGTCCCATCCTCCAGAAATTAAACAGGGAGTCTTCTGTTATCACTGTTATTGCCACCGATCATTACGCCGAGGCTACCGGTTATATTGTAAAATTCCTTAAGGAGATGGGTGCAGAAACAGTATCGCTGGGGGATATTCCCGGCGCGATCGTATCTCCGGAATTTGTCGTTGCCAATTCCGCTGATACAGGTGTGCACAAGGTCGATCCTGGATTCTGGGAGATGGTCAGAACCGTTTTGAAGCTGGGCGCAATCCAGAGCATCCTGATAATCGATGATTTTGGGTTCAATGAAGAAGCAGGAGACAGCTACGCGGATCATCAAAAGGTGGATAATAGAAAGCGCAAAACCATCGACCTGCTGAAAAGTGTCTTCAATGTCCCGGTTTGCGCGATACCTTTTGTTCTTACCGGCAAAGACGAAAAGACCTGCGGAGATCTCATCTCACAGACATCCCTAAAAATAGAACAGTGGCTAAAGTAGCGTGCCCTCTTTGTGGGGCACATAGGCCCCACGCTACGCTGAATGGTAGCTTACATTTTCTGCCCTTTCATTCCGGCATGGGTCTTACCAGTTCGCGGATTTTTCCGGTCTGAACGGCATCGAGGAATTCCTCTCCCAGCCGCTCGCTTTCTTTTATGGCCCTGTTCCAGTAATCTATGCGTTCGTCATCCCTGCCATTGAAAAGATGAAAATCGTTCCGGTCTGGTATCTTTCCATATGGGAGCCGTTTTACAAACTCCTCGGATGGATGCAGGAGGAGCACGTTCTCCATATTCACCGGATCCGATTTTCGCCATGGCAGCTTTTTGTCAAACCATCCCGGTATGACGCGATTTGTATAGTGTGGGAAGAGAACGATGTCATCACTATTTTTTGTAAAGGGTATGTCCATGTGGTAATCTATTATGCCACCGTCTCTGTAGGTGCCCTTTCGAGCGCCCGGTATATCAATGACACGGGACATGACTACGGGGATGGACCCGGATGCCAGTAATGCCTGCCTGAAATTTTTCTCGGTGAGAGAAACTTGCCTGATAGGGAAACCGTTCATGTCGAAAAATGGAGGAATTTCTCTCTGATCATACAACAGTGTTCTTTCGAAAAAGAGGCCAAGAAACTTCCGGCTGATGATATTGGAAAGGGCGGCGAGAATCATTCCGGGCAGAAGCGCACCCACCCGGTCACTTGCAGTCAGTCCCCTGCACCTGGTCGACATTATATTCAGTCTCAGATATGGATGATTCAGTATCTCTTCTACGCCTGTTTTACCGAGGAAGGTGTCCATAAAAGCGATGCTTTCGCTGGTAATCTCTTCCCGCGTGGGTTTCAGGGAATAGTGCTGGTGTACATATGTGGTCCGAAACCTGTCGATGGCTTCCAGGGGTTTTTTCTGTGAAACCGAAGCGAACCTCCATGCGGCCGCGGAAGAACCTAACAGAAACAGGGGGGTTTTTCTATCGGCGAACCATGTTGAGAAAATAGCACCGTCGAGATGATTCAGAATAAGACATTTCGGGCCGCCGGCCGCCCCGGTTACAACCTTTACCTGATCGGGATGAAGGCTATCCTCCCTGATCATCGGTAACGCTTTTCTCCCCGCGAGGAATGAAAGATTTTCCGGCATGGATTGTCTCCCTTTTAGATTACGAGTACATCAAATATAGGAATAAGACGTTTGTATGTCAAGAAGTAAAAAGCACTCTGGATAATCTGTTTTTACCGGGAAAGACTCAATTTCGAGGTGGTCTGGTTCCAGGAGACATAATTATTGACATGAAACGATATTCTTGACATAGCTGATTAATCGAAAGAAGAGATCCTGAATATGCAGAGAGAAAAGAAAGATAAACTCAATCCACTATCATTTATTGTGGCAGATCCTGAAGTTCATACCTTTGAAGAGGCCGTTTTTAATGTTTCTGCTTTAATTACTTCTTTGATTACTTTTTCGCTCGCCTTTACAACCTCTTTTCTTGGATTAGCCCCCATCCATATTTTTCTAATATATCTTTTAGGGATTATTACCTTTATTCTTTATTATCTGTCCAGGTTCAAACACAAAACCTGTCCCGTAATATTAATAATGCTGCTTAATATATTTCTTAGTGCAATATGGTTTACCGGAGTTGGTTCTAACGGCTTTGCTGGTTTATTCTTTCTTGCGGGGGTTATACTTTCCATAACCCTTCTTGATGGGATTAAACGATATGTGCTTTTCTTTTTAAATCCAATGTTTATTATAGTTCTGGTTGGGCTTGAATTTTACCATCCTGAATGGGTGGGTACATATAATACACTCAATGCAAAATACGTTGATTACTTGCTGAATGTAATAATACTTCTGGTTGGTTTCGGATTCTTTATTAAGATTCTGGTGGATAATCTGAGAAAAAGGACCAGGCAGCTTGAAGAATCCAATAAAGAGCTCAGACAAAGCGCCCTTCATGATGAACTTACAGGGGTTCCTAATCGCAGATTGTTTTATGCGCAATTAAAAAACACCATGAATCTTGCCAAACGAAATAATCAAAGGTTCGCCATCTTATATCTGGATTTAGATGATTTTAAAGAAGTTAATGATGAAATGGGACACGCTGCGGGAGATATCTTATTAGAAAAGACGGCAAAAAGGATGTCCGGTTGTCTGCGTAAATCAGATATTCTGGCCAGAATGGGAGGAGATGAATTTGCTGTTATTTTGCCGGAGGCAAAAGAAGATAAAGATATAACTATAGTTACTCGAAAAATTTTAAATGAAGTAGATTCAGATTTTAAGATACATGGGCAGATTGTCTCTATCGGGGTCAGCATAGGTGTCAGCATCTTCCGAGAGGGCGATGTTAATGTCGAAGAGCTTATCAGACAGGCCGATGAGGCAATGTATTCTGCTAAAAAGGCCGGGAAAAACAGATGTGAATTTTACCGGACAAAAGAATAGAAACAGGGATTGAATCTAAAGTATCCTGAGATCCTTGGGCATCTTAGTCAGGATCTCGCACCCGTCCTTTTCAATCATGACAGTATCTTCTATCCTTATCCCCCACAGGTCGGGAATATAGATGCCGGGTTCCACGGTAATGACCATCCCTTCTTCAAGAATGTCTTCCGCCTTTTCAAATACCCTTGGTGCTTCATGAACATTAAGCCCAACGCCGTGTCCCGTGCCGTGTGAAAAATATTCGCCATAGCCGGCATCGCTGATAACTGTCCTGGCAATTCTGTCGATATCCCTGCAGGAAACTCCCGGTTGTACGGCATTCAGGGCCTTGTCGTGGGCTTCTTTCACTATATTGTAAACATCTGCCTGTTTTTCACTTATGGTTCGGATGGCGAAGGTGCATGTTTCATCGGAGTGATACCCCTTGTGCACGGTTCCATAATCTATTGTCAGAAAGTCACCGTCTTGTATCTCGCGGGAACCGGGAACCGCATGGGGAAGGGCAGTGTTAACACCGGAGGCCACGATGGTTTCGAAAGACGGTTTTTCACTCCCTGCCTCCCTCATCTTCATCTCCAGAATCGAAGCAATGTCCCTTTCCGTGATACCGGGTTTGATCTGTTCCAGTGTTTTCTCAAGAGCTCTGGCCGCCATTATCGCGGCTGTCCTGAGAGAAGAAGCCTCCCCGTTATCCTTTATAATTCTTATATGTTCTATCTCTTTCGACAGAGGTTTCAGGGAGACATTTTTTACCCGGTCTCGCAAGTTAAGATATTTGTCAAGCGCAATCGCAGGAGACTCGATACCCACTCTTTTCAGCCGCAGATCTGAGATTATTTCGGCTATGCCCTCCGTCCTGTCACTGAATTTAATGACATCGCAGCCTGTCGTTTCGTTTTTTGCCTGTGTTGTATATCTTCCATCCACCAGAAGAAAGGTTTTTTCTCCGTCCACAAAAAGAGCACTGTCGCTCCCCGCAAAACCTGTAAGATAGCGGATGTTTGCTTCTTCGAAAAAAAGTACGCCCCCTACATCAAGCCCCGGCAGCATTGATCGTATGCGCTCGATTCGGCTTTTTCGCGCTGAAAATTCACTAATCTCTTTTTTCTTGTAATCCATTCAACCATTTCTCCAACTCATCAATAACCGGTTTCCATCCATCTTTGATCAGGCGTATCACGTACTCAGCATATTCCCGGGCCTCAACATTTCCCGGATCTCTTTCCAGTATCTTGCCAAGCACGTCTCCGGCCATTTTGAAGTGACCCTGTTTCACATACAGTCTGGCCAGTGTAATAGTATAAAAATCTGCCAGCATATCGGCAGGTTCATCCTCGTTTTCTCCACTATCTTTCTTCTCGATGGCAATGTCTTGTAATGAAGCAATCTTTCCGGAGATATGTTCGGAAGCGTCGGGATTCAATGCCGCAAATCTCCCATAAGATTCTATTGCCTCTTTTGTCATTCCTTTCCGGTTGTACGCGTCTCCCAGTGTTTCGTAAACGCGTGACTGGTCCCGCACGATATCATGCCACTGCTTAACAATTTCCCCGGCTTCTACCGGGTTGTCCATCCGGGCTCCGCACGAGGCTACGGTAAGATAAGCATCCATATCTCCCGGGAAGCGTTTAAATCTTGCCTCCGCGAGGGCAATAATGTCACTATACAATTTTTTCTTCATCTTTGCCCTGACATCCGACAAAAACGCTTCTCTGTCTTCAAGATATGTTTTGTACATAACAGTTATCCTTGACCCGCAGTTTACTGCCGTTGATTTTTCGAAAAATCATTTGACATAATTCACAAAGCAATGATATTCCTCCTATCCTTATTTGATTTGCAGATATCTTTCAATGGAAAACTTAATATGACTTCATCAAATATTCAATTTATAAAATATCTCTTTATATGCTCTCTGCTTCTGGCCAATATTCTTGCGTGCAAGATAATCACAGTAGGAGGGCTGATACTGCCGGCGGCGGTTATTTTTTATCCTCTTACCTTTCTTTTTACCGATGTAGTAGCGGAGATAGAGGGTAAAAGGAGCGCCGGCAACCTTGTCATGATGGGTTTTTACATGTCGCTGTTCATGGTGCTTGTAATATTAGCGGGCAAGATACTTCCCCCGGCCGGGTTCTGGAAACATCAGGAGGCGTACAACATTATTCTCGGATCAACACCGAGAATAGTAATGGCGTCCATGATAGCATATATAATATCCCAGAGACATGATGTATGGGCGTTTCACTGGTGGAAAAAGAAAACTGCGGGAAGGCACCTGTGGCTGAGAAACAATCTCTCGACGATTGCCTCACAGATGATCGATTCCGTTCTGTTCATAACCATAGCCTTCTGGGGTGTATTTCCTCCGGCGGCAATAGGGATGATGATCCTCAGTCAATACCTTGTCAAGATAGGAATAGCCCTTCTTGACACACCGATTTGTTACATCTTAGTGAGGTTTTATGGAGGCAATAGAGAACAGGTACAAAGAGCATGATTACGAGGTAGATATACGATTTCCCGAGTTTACATGTCTCTGCCCGATGACCGCGCAGCCGGACTTCGCGGAAATAATTATCACCTATGTCCCGGGAGAGTTTCTGGTTGAACTCAAATCCATGAAACTCTACCTGAATTCCTACCGTGACAGGGGGATATTCCACGAAGAGGCAGTGAACGGGATCCTGAAAGACTTTGTGGAAAAGATACACCCAAAAAAGGCGGAGGTCGTCGGCAATTTCAATGTCAGAGGTGGAATTTATACCACTGTAAAGGCGCGGTATCCATAGATTATAAATCTAAAAAGGGGGTCATGAGTGGCCCCCTTTTTTTAAGACTTGCGAAAACCAAATCCCTTTTAATTCCAGATATTATTTTATGGGGCAGAGTAGTCAACATTACCTATTATATTTAATGAATATGTTCCTCCTTCCCAGTAGACCTCCACGGTAATGGTAGCTATCTCAGGCTTGGTTTCATCCGGATCGCTGTCGGAGATAATAAAGGGGAATTCTATCAGGCCGAGATGACCGTCCCTGTCGGGACCGATCACGCTGCTGTTGGGGAACGTGTAATTGATCCGTCCGCTTACCTTGCCGGCATTTGTCGTAATACTGACTGTGGTCCCCGGTGTAAGCGGGTTGAGGTTCCGGTCGCACACGCTGACCGTGATCGCCTCCGAACCGCCGTTTGGTATGTTGAACGTGGCGGTATTTGAACAAATTATAGGCGAGCCGGTTACCAGGATCTTGAAGTTGCGAAACAACATCTTATCGGCATCTGGGGAATCCCACGCGCCGTTGAGGACACCGTTATAGGAGCTGCTGCCGTCCGCAGAAACGTACAATTCAAAGGGGTCCGTGGTCCCGTTGTCGTGGCTTTCATTGTCGTTATAGTCACAGAAGGGATCGGGAAGGGTATCCAGAAACGGTTCTCCACTGTCGTAGACACCGTTCGCATTTGTATCGTCGAAATGTTCCTCGCCCCTCGTGTGAACGAGTACCGAACAGAGACCATCCCGCGGATGGTTTGTCATGCTGTACCCGTAGGTTGTAAAAACGTAGTCAATCAGGTCGGTTTCCCACGAGAGGGGGATCACATCTTCGGGACCGTACCCCTGCGTGCGGATAACAACGGTTGCTGTCCCCGATTGATCGGCGGTTGCATCGCTCGAATTCACCGTAAGTCCCAGTTCCGTCTCAAAGGAGACGACTGTTCCGTCAAGTATATTATAGTTACCGAACCGGTCTGCAAGGTATGCCGTAATATCGGTTTCTACTCCCAGTTCATTAAGCCCCGGGAGATTGAGTGTCTCCGCGGCCACGCTGAAGCGTTTCTCCGAGGGGACACCGCCGCCGATGGAGACGATGGAGGATTTAACCGTCATGAGCGGATCTCCAACCCCATCGAAGATGGTACCCGTGATAGTAACGGGTCCCGCGACAGAGCCGCTGTGCAGCGAACACTGGGCAATACCGTCCGCGGTGGTGGAGACCTCTATTTCAGCTCCATGGTCGGAAGGATTGATATATTCGCCCCCGTTCAGCCCGTCATGTATTTCGAAGAGGACGGTCACGTTCTGAAGTGGATTGCCGTTGCTGTTGGTTACCCTGAACTGGATCGTAGAGATCTCAGTGCCGCCGGTACCCGCTATCGCGATGAGGCTCGGGTCGGCGGAAACGAATTCGATAAACGCGGCGGGCGCCTGTTCTATCATAACCGTTACCGGGTCGGAAACGGCGGTTCCTGATTGCGCGGTAATGTCCACCTGTCCGGGGTTTTCACTCGCCTCGAAGGTCGCCGTCGCCTTGTTGCTGTTCGTTACGGAAGACGCCGTGACCGTTCCCAGTGAATCGTTATCCACTGTAAACGTTACGGTTGTGCCGTTTGGTACATCCGCTCCGCCCTCACCAAGCACCGTTGCCGTTACCGTCGACGTGCCCTGGACAATAACGGTGTCAGGTGTTGCTTCCAGTGTAATGCTTTGCGGCTCGGTTTCGTCAAGGATGAATATGGTTTCCGGGTCGCTGCTGACGGATTCCGCGGTCGCGGTGATTCCCACCTCGCCGGGGAGTGTTCGTGCTGTAAAGGTAACCGTCGCTTCTCCATTACTATCTGAAGTCGATGTATTGGTTATATACGCCAGTACGGGATCGCTCAGTGTGAACACAACATCAACGCCCGAAACCGGGCCGCCACTTGAATTATATACATGAGCGGTAACACCTGTGGATGCTTCCGGATCGATCGTATTACTGTCCGCCTCGACAAATATGGCGGCAACGTTTTCTGGTTCTGTAGTTCCACCGCCGTTATCATCACCCTCCATCGAACTTCCTCCGCACGAAACAAGAAAAATAAAAATGAAAATGATAAAAAAACCAAGTTGAAGGTATTTTCTTTTCATCCTGTAGCTCCTTTAATTTGAGATCTTTGCAAAACGTCCCCTTTTGCCCAATTACTGCGTCAAACTCAAATTTCAATCCTCGAAATATTCAATATATTCTTCCGGTTGAAATTTTCGCCTTTCTTTAGAGCTTTGCATAATGTCATTTCGAGGAGCGGGAGCGACGAGAAATCTTAATGAATCAAGTCTGTTAAGATTTTTCCCTGCGGTCGAAATGACAAATTACGGCATTTGTGCAAAGGTCTCTTCTTGTACTTGAACAAAATTGAACATTTTTCAAAGATCTCAATTTATTTATCCATTGATCTTGATTTTTTGTAGATCAGCCGTGTTGATTATCTATCTTCCCTTATTACCCTCGGGGTGACAAATATCAGCAACTCTCTTTTATCAGTACTGGTAGTTTTGTACTTGAACAACCAGCCCAGAGCGGGAATATTCGACAGCCACGGAACGCCTTCTACCGATTCACTTTCGATAGTCTTATAAACGCCGCCGATAACGATCGTATCTCCATCCGCGACGACCACCGTGGATTCCACGCTGCTTGTTTTTATCGGGGGATTATCACTTACCACCTTCGGGTTCTTGTATGTCCAGTCCGCATAATCGTTGTTGGCCTTTACCTCTATAGATATCCTGCCCTCAGGGGTAACAGTCGGGGTCACTTCCAGTTTAAGCGTTGCCTCCTTGAACTCCGTCGATGTTTTCCCGTCATCATCGATGACCGTATAGGGAATTTCCTCACCCTGTTTTATCGTGGCCTTTACACCATTAAGTGTCGTGACCTTGGGAGATGAAACAATCTTACCATCGCCGGTATTTTCAAGCGCCGCCAGCTTGGCGTCAAGGATAAACTTAGTCGTTCCCATGACCAGTCCTATCGCGGGACTTGCGGCAGACACGGCAGAGGGAAAGTTTACAGCGGTGTTGCTGGAGGTCAAGCCTATTCCACCGGGGAGGGTGGCCAGATCCCCTGACGCGGAGTTTCCGACCATAACGCCATAATCCTTCTCTCCCCATCTGTCTTTATAGCCATATCCCCATTTAATACCCATCTCCCTGGCAAAATTTGTGCTCACTTCCACTATCTTTGCCTCTATCGTGATTTGTTTAATTTTGTCTTTTGGGATTTTTTTCTCTTGTTCTTCGTTAATTTTTTTTAATTCTTTCAGAGGCAGGACGGAGATAACCGTTCCTGATTGTTTCTTTCCGAGGCCGTTTATCTCCAATATGGTGTCAAGCGCCTGATCCCATGGGACATCCTTCATATGCACTGTCACTTCAGCTTTTACATCCGGACCGGCGACAATACTGAACCCGCTTATCTCCGATATCAGTCTGAACACGCTCTTTATGTTGGTATCCTGAAAATCAAGGGAGATTTTTCTGCCGGTGTATTGCTTGTCTTTTTCCGGCTGCGGGGCGATTTTTCCGTGCGTGATTTTTATAGCTTCTGGCGCGGGCGCAATAGTCTTTGGCGCAGACGCGGGGGAGGCTTTCGGAGAATATTCCGCGGCAGGTGCTGTTCTGTAAGACAGGGTTGAGACATCAAAATCAACGATTACCCTTGAGCCGTTCTTACTGTATCTGTATGGGACCATTCTTTTCAGGAGCATCCTGGCAAATGTTTTCTTTTTCCCCTCTGTCGTCTCCTGATAAAGGGATACCGTCTTAAGATTTTTCAGTCTGCCTCCGCTGTATTCTTTTTTCATCCCCTCGGGAATAGATACACCCCTCAGATTTACCACCAGGGCATTATCCGATTCTCTCGATATGTCAAAATCAGAGACATCAGAAAGAAGGATGGACACCTGCTCTTTCCCGTTCATTTTTTTAAGGATCACGCCTTTGACATAAGCGCTGCCGGTATCTCCCTCAACCTTTTCCTGCGCGGAAGAAACTCCCGCGGGAGTCTTGCTGTCGACAGTAGCACAACCGGACAGGACCAGAAGACCCATCAGGAAAGAAAGGGCAAAGGAAAGGATTTTTTTCTCTGACTTCATGGAGTTCCCCCGTTTTTTCTAAGTGTAAGGATAACGCGTTCCGTACTTGTGTTTCCCTCAAAATCTTTTATCTTCTCCAACACCACCACATTGTCGGAAAGTATCTTTATCACTCTGCCCCCATTTACCCCTATACGGGTGTTTTTGCGGAGGATATAACATTTTCCTTCTGGGGTTTCCACCATGGCAAACCCTTTGGCGCCGGACAGAACAATGCCGATAAGGCGAAACTCTTCTGTCCCAAATCTCTGAAGGGGAGGGAGGGGCATAGAGACACTCTCTTCATCTTTATCGGTTTTTTTTGCCTTTTGAGTTTTTTTATTTTTTTTCACTATCTCAATAAAAGGCTTAAAGGGATCGGGCTTTCCCTCCGGGTCATATCTGTAGGTTTCGGAATCCAGCTCTCCCGGGCCGTCGGCGCAATACACCATGGTGGTCAAGGGGAGAACAAAGAGTACAGTAAGCACTGCCGCGCCCCATTTTAACTGGTGGCTACGCTTTCTTTTTATCGGTTTCTTCATTCGTTTCTTCATCTGCCTCTTCCAGAAACATGTATATCTTTATTAAACAATCGGCCTTGAGGATATCTCCCTCTGCGCCTTTTTTCTCTCTTTTGATTTCAACATCCATTATATTGGCTATGCGTGGGAGATGCGACACACTGTCGAAGAAGACAGCAATATCATTATACTTTCCCTCGACTGTAATCTTAACAGGTATCTCGGCATAAAATTTCTTTGAAACGGGAGCGGTGGGTTCAAAAAGGATAAAATCGAGTCCCGCGCTTCTTCCGGCTTCAGAAACAGATGTGAGCAGACGTGGAATTTCTTTCTGGTCAGGAAGCTTGGCCAGAATTGTCTGTAAATCTTCATTCAGTTTGGCTATATCTTTTTTATACTGCTCTATCTGTCCTACCACCCGCTGTCTTGCCACTATCCGCATGTTAAGATTTCCAAGCTCTTCACTCAACCTGGCTTTCTTTTCAAAAGCAGGTTGAAGAAGATAAAACCAGTAGAAATATCCCAGGAGGAGAAACAAGAGAAGGCCTATTGCCAGTTTTTTCCCGAGAGACAGGTTTTTGATGTCATCCAGTCCTATCGCCATTTCTTATTCCTTTTCCGCTATACATAAAAGCACAAACTCCATCAGTTTTACCCCTGAAACATCTGTCTGTTTAGACGAAATCAGATCCACTGTCTTGATATAAGGAGATCCTTCAAGCCTTTTCATAAACTGTGCTATGGCAGAATTGTTGACGGCCACTCCCTCCACACGCAGATTGTTGTCCTTTTTCGCGACACGGGTAAGCCACTCGCGCTGGGGGGAAATCCTGGAGGCCAGTTCATCCATGATGTGTACCGGATAGTTTCTGTCTTTCTCAAGAGCCTCTATTATTCCTATTTTCTTTTCCAGTATTTCTTTATCCAATTTAAACTTTTCCAAATCTCCAGTTATCTTTGTAAGGGTATCCAGTTTGACGCGTGCGGATTGGACCTCGGTTTCCAGCCTGGCAACATTCATAACCATATGGACGTGGAATAAAATCACCAGCAGAAGGAGTCCTCCAAAGGAAATCAGCCAGATAAAAACCTGGCGCTTGGTACTCGCCTTCTTTTTCTCTTCACGATATGGAAGGAGGTTGATTTTTATCATTTGTCCTCCATCTTCCTGAGTGCCAGGCCAACTCCGACAGCAGCGACAGGGCATATATCTCTTATGTAAGATGGACTGAAGATATCCTTGTCATAGGCTATATTTTTAAAGGGGTTGAATATTTCAGTTTCACAATGGAACTTATCTTTCATGGCGTCAACTATTCTCGGGATTCTGGCGCAACCGCCACTGACAAGAATACGGGTAATATGAGGCTCAGTTGCCGTCGAGCTGAAATAATCGAAAGATCTTCCCATTTCCAGGAAAAGAGGCTTAAGATAACTGAAAAAGTCTTCCTGTGTTTTGACATGTTCACTTGAACCTTCAATCTTTATCATTTCAGCTTCTTCAAAAGAAATTTCGAGTTTTTTTTGCAGGGCCTGCGTAATCGAATCTCCTCCCAACAGAATATTTCTTGTAAAGACAGATTCCTTGTTCTTAACGATATTAATGTTGGTTATGCTCGCGCCTATATTTACCAGGGCGATTGTGTCATCGGCGTCAAAATCATAGTTTTCCTCATAAGCTGTCTCCAGCGCGAAAGAATCGACGTCCATTATCGTCACCTTTCGCCCCGCCTTTTCGATTGCGTAGACATAACTTTCAGTGACATCTTTTTTCGCGGCAGCGATGATAACTTCCATCTGCCCCGGATCAAGGCTCTGTTCATCGCATATATGAAAATCGAAGTTTACATCTCCGATGTCATCGAAAGGCATGTATTCCCCGGCTTCGTCAATTATAAAATCACGCAGTTCTTCCTCTTCCATTTTCCGGAAACCAGCCTTTTTAATCATAACAACGTGCCCTGGAAGGGCCGTTACGACATTCCCTGCCCGACAGCGGGATACCTTGAAAAGTTCTTTGATCTTTTTGGCAAGGGCATCATGATCCTTGATCAAACCACCCTCTATGATGCCTCTTTCCAGAAACACCTGAGCAAAGCTGTGCAGGATGCATCCTTCTGAAGTATACTGCAACTCGACAAGCTTGACTATGCTTGATCCCATGTCGATTCCAGCGATCTTTCTGCTTCCCGGAAGCAGATTTTTTACTGAAAACATCCGGTGTACCCGCTTTCTATCAGTCGATAAATTGATAAACTGTATCGCCCTTTTTAACCATTCCAAGTTCTCTCCTCGCCACCGATTCGATGTAACGCAGATCGGTTTTGAGCAGCATTATCTCTCTTTTTAACTCCCTATTTTCACTTATGGTGCATTCATTTGCCTCTTCCAGGGCTGCCTGCTTCTCTTTCAATACACGGTAATCCATGAAGCCTTTATTCCCGAAAATTATAAGAAGCACCATAATAATAAAAATTCCAAACAGAAATCTGCCGATTTTCATGCAGAGCCTCCCAGTAAGAAATCAGCAACAAACATGCCATTTGGAGCTATAGTCCATGCATACCGAACCATAAACATTGTGAAAACGTTCAATTATTCTCAGAAACAGGGGAAATATTTGGCATATAGCCTCTAACCCATTAATAATAAAGAGGATTATCCTCCCCCGTTTATAATAGCACTTACTATCGTTAGCCAGCGTACCAATTATAACAAATTGAAATAACAAGATTTTAGTTCATCATACATCAAATCTATTTTCTTTTGTGCAAGCAAAAAGTGGTGATTTTCACCGTAAAAATGGTGTTTTCCTGTATGCTTGCCAGACCATGGTTTATCAATCACCGTTGGAAGGGAGAAGCTGCTGAGGTTCACCAAGAAGGAATTCTCCTTTCTCAATCCAGTCTTTAAGTATGACGGCGATTTCTCTTGCTTTATAATAGCTGGACATGGGTGAAGCAGGTATAGTCCTGCCGTTGAGTTTTATCTTACCACTTCTCAGCTCTTTATAGCTTACTTCACCGATACTCTTCGAAACTCCGTTAGGATAATCAACGCCATAGTCGTAAACCTGCGCATATATATCTCGATCTCTGACAGCGGTATAGCGTATCATCTCTTCATTGAGTATTGGTATGGGTACTCCTATTCCCACATAAAGGGATACACCATAACCGAGCATACTTGCCCCCACAAGCCACTCCGGGCTCATATCCTTCAGGTCTCCTATCGTTGCCAGCGTTCCGGCCCCCTCTTTCGGGACGCCGTTCTTACCTCTCAGCACATCGGGATTGTGCTGAGTGCCGGGCCAGGCCACAAACCCCTGGGCGCCACCTAAAAATATCCTTGTGCCTATGCCGATGGTTTTAAAATAAGGATCATTCAATAGAGGGCTTAATTGTCCCGATGTGGCATAGGTCGCATTCGCCATATCGGGTCTCAACACACCCATATATGTATAGATTGTCCGGTCGGACATGTTCACCGCGCAATTGTAATTCTGATAGGCGTTTCTGGGATTGAAAAGAACAGCATCCCTGAGATCATGTATCGTAACGTTCTTTTCATGCTTCCGGGCGGGATAGCAATCGGTGCCATAGGATTCAAGGCGCAGGCGGATAACCTTACCCGCCACGAGATCTTCTATTACATGCCCTCCACCGTAATTAAACTCGCCGGGATGTATGCTGTTGAGGGGATCTCCTTCAACTACCTCGGTGGCTCCGATATAACAATCCACTGCGGCAATGCTGCCATAAGCGGAAACATCGTTGAGCCATACTTTTGAGGCTCTTATCTTAGGAGAGGTGTGACCGAAATTGAGAAATGCACCCGATGAGCACATGGGACTGAAGGTTCCGGTAGTTACGACATCTATCTCTCTGGCCGCCGCGATGTCTCCCTTTTTCTCCACAATATCTATAATCTCTTCCGCGGTGACAATTACGGCTCTGCCTTCTTTTATCTTCTCATTTATTTCTCTATATGTTTTATTTACCTTGTGTTTCTTCATTTAAATTCATCATCCCTCATGTATAGTATCAGGAAATACACTAAATCGGTAAATAAGACAATAAAAAACCCCTGCTGTTGTGACAGACAGGGGTACTGACATCAAATCCACCTGATTCCTCAAAAAATATGAGGATCATTATTTTTTATCCTGAGACCATTGCAGAATATTCAAATTTGTTCAAGTTCAAGGAAGGCGAAAATTTTAACCACAGGAATATATTGGATATTTCGAGGATTAAAATTTGAGCCTGACGTGGAAATTGGGCAAAAGGGGACATTATGCAATGGTCTCATCCTGTATGGCCGAACCCTCCATCACTCCGCTTTGTTATCTCCAGGTTATCGGTCATGTTCCATGAAACCTTGTATACCCTGTGAATAACCATCTGGGCAATACGGTCCCCTCTCCTTACAACAAACGGCGCTGTCCCATGATTGATTATCAGTATCTTTACTTCTCCCCGATAGTCTTCGTCTATTGTGCCGGGGGAGTTCAGCACGGTGACTCCGGCCTTCACTGCCAGACCGCTCCTTGGCCTTATCTGGGCTTCATAACCGGGGGGCAGCGCGATGGCAATGCCCGTGGGTATCAATTTTCTCTCGCCGGGAAGCAGTGTTTCTTCACTGTCCACCGCCGCGAATATATCCATCCCCGCCGAGTTCTCCGTCATATAGCGGGGAAGGGATATATCCTTGCCATGCATCCTTTTAACAGAAATTGCCACTTCGTTATTCAAGGGCATCCTTCCTGCTCAGTCTTATCTTTCCACTTCTGTCAATCTCGAGAACCTTGACGCGAACCGTATCGCCTTCATTAAGCACATCGGTAACTTTGTCCACCCTTTTGTTGTCTAACTGGGATATGTGCACAAGCCCATCCGTTCCGGGTAGAATCTCCACAAAGGCTCCGAAGTCGAGAACCTTTTTCACTGTGCCTTCGTAAATTCTGCCGATTTCAGGCTCTTCGGTCAGCGCCTTGACCATGGCAACCGCTCTCTCCGACGCCTGTGCATCGTTGGAGGCAATGGTGACTGTGCCGTCATCGTCCACGTTCATCGACACACCTGTTTCGCTGATTATATGCCTGATATTCTTTCCTCCGGTGCCTATAACGTCTCTTATCTTCTCCTGCTTTACCGTCATAGTGGTGATCCTCGGGGCATACGCGGAAAGGTCTTCCCTCGGGGTGGTCATAGTTTCATTCAGTTTGCCAACAATGAACTCTCTGCCCTCTCTGGCCTGATAAAGGGCATCTTTCAGTATATCCTCCGCAAGCCTGTCAACTTTTATATCCATCTGCAGAGCGGTGATACCCTTCTTCGTGCCACACACCTTAAAGTCCATATCTCCCGCGTGATCCTCATCACCGAGAATATCCGAAAGGATCACGACTTCATCGCCTTCCTTCAAGAGCCCCATCGCGATGCCGGCAACGGTATCTTTGACCGGAACGCCGCCATCCATAAGCGCGAGACAACCTCCGCATACTGTTGCCATGGAAGATGAACCATTCGAGGACAATACTTCGGAAACAAGCCTGATGGTATATGGAAATTCTTCATGTGACGGAAGGATGGGAAGCAATGCCCTCCTGGCAAGGGCTCCGTGCCCGATCTCTCTCCTTCCGGGCCCTCTCAGGAATCTGGCCTCTCCCACAGAGAATGGGGGAAAATTGTAGTGAAGCATGAAAGTTCTCATTTCCTCCCCGTCTATGAAATCCAGTCTCTGTTCATCCGAGGATGTTCCCAGTGTAAGAGCAACAAGAGCCTGGGTTTCACCTCTTGTGAACAGTCCGGATCCATGTGTCCTCGGGAGGATGCCGACCTCGGAAGTAATCGTTCTTATATCCCTGCTGGATCTGCCGTCTATCCTTCGTTTATCCTTCAGTATCATGTTCCGGAGGATTTCTCTCTCCAGTTCTTCAAAGACAGTTTTTGCCTGAGGATCAAGCCCGGTGTCAGTACTGCTGAGTTCTTCCACCATCTTTTTCTTTATCTCACCTATCTTCGCGTATCTCTCCAGCTTTCTTCCCTCGAGATAGGCATCCTTCAAACCGGCATAGGCGATATCTTTGACCTCTTTTCTCAGTTCATCTTTAATCTCAATCAGTTCAAATTCCCTCTTTGTTTTGCCAACAGCCTGGCAGATATTGTCCTGAAGTTCGATGGATGGCCTCATTGATTCCAACCCGAAACTGATGGCATTAAGTATTTCATCCTCAGGGATTTCCCGGGCTCCTCCCTCCAGCATGATGAGATTGACATCGAAGTCTCTTTTTCCGTCAGCAGAAGGCACTTTTCTTCCAACGAGGAACAGATCCAGATCGCTCTCACCCATTTCTTCTGCGGAAGGGTTGCAAATCAGCTTTTCGCCAAGTCTTCCCACTCTCACTCCCGCGATAGGCCCCTTGAATGGTATATCGGATATACCAAGAGCCACGGAGGTTCCAAGCATGGCCGCTACGTCAGAGTCATTTTCATCATCCACTGAAAGCACCGTTGCGATTACCTGGATTTCATAAAAATACCCCTCGGGGAAAAGTGGACGTATAGACCTGTCAATAATTCTCGATGTAAGGATTTCCTTCTCGTTCAGACGCCCCTCTCTCTTGAAAAATCCGCCGGGGATTTTGCCCGCGGCAAAGGTCTTTTCCTGATAGTCTACAGTCAGGGGTAGAAAATCCAGTCCTTCTCTTTTGGTCTTGAGGGATACCGCCGTTACGAGAACAACTGTATCGCCATATGTAACCACAGCGGAACCATCCGCCTGACCAGCGAGGTAATTTGTCTTTACAGATATATCTCTCCCCGCAAAAGTCGTTTTAAATACTTCGCTCATATTAGTACTCCTTTATGTAGTTTACTCAAAGTTCAAGGTTATTTCGGGGAAATCGGTTTTTGTACACCCTTCACACCAATTTGCGTCTGCCCGCGCAGGGACAGACAGGGTCAACTTTCCAAACATTGATCCGCTGGATCTTTATTGTTTCCAGACTGTGAACCGTAAACCCTGAACCTGAATAACCCGAGTAGTTGTTTAGTTATCTTCTCAGCCCGAGACGCTTAATAAGCTTCCGGTATCTTTCTATATCTTTTTTCTTAAGATAATCGAGCATGTTTCTTCTCTGCCCGACAAGTTTCAGAAGTCCCCTTCGGGAATGATGGTCCTTCTTGTGGGTTTTGAAGTGCTCTGTAAGATACTCTATCCTTCCACTCATAAGCGCGACTTGAACTTCCGGAGATCCCGTATCACCCTCATGGGTCTGGAAATCAGTTATTATCTCCTTCTTTTTTTCTTCATCTAACACTGTTACTTATCCTCCCTTATGCATTTATGTCGTTTTTTTTAATTGAATACTCTTAAAATCTTAACTATTCGTTCTTTATCACTCAACAGGAAAATTTCCTCCGGAGAGAAAAGCATTTTCGCAACAGCGATGAGCGTACCGTCTTTCGTCACGAATTTTACCAGAGCCCCTCTCTCCGGTAAATGAATGTCTTTACCATTCAGGATGTCCTGATCGGGCTGATATCCTTTTCTTATCCTGTCTACTGTATCCTGATCAACAGAAATATCGCAGATGCCGGGCAGCGCGTCCGCTATGGGGATAAGATTTTTTTCGAGTACTCCATCTTTTCCCCCGTCGGCTATATTCTCAAGTGATATGGCATCTTTCTCACTGAAGCCGCCGCTTCTCGTCCGCCTGAGACTGGTCAGACAGGCGCCGCATCCCAGTCTGCTCCCGATATCGGCGCACAGTGACCTTATATAGGTGCCTTTAGAGCAGGAAACCGTAAAAGTCACGTAGGGGAGTTTTATCTCTTCTACATTTATACGGTATAATTCAACTCTCCTCAGTGGAGGTTCAATATCAACCCCCTGTCTTGTCCATTTGTAGAGAGGTTTGCCCTTAAACTTGATGGCAGAATACTTAGGGGCTTTCTGTTCTATCCGACCGGCAAAGCTCTCCACCACATCTTTTATTGCTTCTGCCTGAAGATGAGGTTCGCAACGTTCTATCACCTTACCCTCTATATCAAGGGTATCCGTTCTGACACCCATAAGCATTGTGGCACGATAGTCCTTATCATCATTCGAAAAAAACCGCGCGAGCTTGGTAGCCTCATTTACGCAAATAGTGAGTACACCCGTTGCCAGTGGATCAAGCGTTCCCGCGTGACCGACTTTTTTCGTCCCTAACAATCTTTTAACATCGCGGACAATATCATACGATGTCCTGCCGGACGGTTTGTCAATGATCAACACTCCATTCATATTACAAGCTTCATATCTTCAAAAGTTGACAGGATTAACTGGATCTTCAGGGTCATTTTCATCTTGTCAAATCTATTTTTACAAAGTGTTACACACCGTTCTTATCGCGCCGAGTACTTTCTCCTTTACTGCTTTAAGGCTTCCTTCAACTCTGCAGGCGGAGGCATTCACATGTCCTCCTCCTCCCAATTTGCCCGCAATCTTCTCCACATCTACCGTTTCCTTTGATCGCAGGCTTATCTTAAACAGGTCTTTGGAAGACTCATAATAAAATATTGCGATCTCAATGCCGTCTATCGAACGGACTATATCCACAAAACCCTCTGTATGTTCTGATAGCGCGCCTTCATTCTGGAGCATTTTCTGTGTGACATAGATAGAACCTACCCTCCCGCCTTCATAGAATTCCAAGGTATCCAGTGCTTTTCCCATCAGCCGGATTTGAACCGCGGGTTTGGTTTCATAAATGTTTTTCGCTATCTGCCTGGAATCCGCCCCTTTTTCTACCAGATCGGCCACTGCCCTGAAGGTATCGATTCCCGTATTGGAATAGCGGAAACTGCCGGTGTCTGTCATGATAGCGGTATATATATTCGTGGCGATGTCTTCGGTTATCGTGACCCCCATGTTTTTCATAAGACGGTGGATTATCTCTCCCGTGGAACTCGCCGTGGAATCAACCAGCAGTATCTCCGAAAATGTGCCGACGGAGGCATGATGATCGATATTGATAATTTTCTCTATGGAACCGATCTTGTCCTTTTCATCTCCGACCCTTTCAATATCACTGCAATCCAGGACAAAAACCGCTTCAAACCCGTCCACAGAATCCAAAAAGTGTATCATATCTTTCGAGCCGGGGAGAAACTCATACACGGCGGGTGTCTTGTCCTGGTTATAAACGACGACATCCTTTCCCATGTCTCGCAACATATGATATATGGCCAGCTCAGACCCCAGGGCATCTCCATCCGGTCTTGCATGGGAGGTTATGAGAAAGGTGGAGCAGGAATTTATAACTTCAATAACTTCATCAAACATCTTTTTTTATTTCCGCCAACAATCTGTCAATACGATCTCCATATTCGAATGACTCATCAAATATAAAATTTATTTCAGGGACATAACGAAGCTGCAATCTTTTCCCCAATTCTCTTCTCAGAAAACCGACAGCCCTGTGCAGGCCTTTCATTGTCTCTTCACCGCAGGCATTTTCTCCCATCCGGACAAAAAAGACCTTTGCCTGGTGAAGATCATCCGTCACCTTAACGCCGGTGACCGTTATTTCTCTTACCTGCGGATCGTTTATCTGCCTCAATAGAATATCCGAAATCTCAGCCCTTATGAGATCGGCAACCTTATCAGCCCTCTTGAAACTCATCTGATCTATCCCTAAAAACGGTTTACAGTTTACAGTTAAAGACGATTCGCAGTTGAACCGTCTTGCCCCCTATAACTTCCGGGCTATCTCTTCCTTTGTATACGCCTCGATGATATCCCCTTCCTTGATATCATTAAAGTTTTCTATTCCGATACCGCATTCGAAACCGGAAAGTACTTCCTTTGCATCGTCCTTAAATCTCTTGAGCGACAGGAAGCTGCCGTCATGAATAACCACCCCGTCTCTCAATAACCTCAGTCTGGCGTTTCTGGTTAGTTTGCCATCAGTCACGCGGCTTCCCGCGATGGTGCCGATTTTTGACACCTTGAATACCTGAAGAACCTCCGCCCGTCCCTGAACAACCTCTTCATAAATGGGTTCAAGCAAGCCTTCCATGGCATTTTTTACATCCGAAATAGCATCATATATGACATCGTAAAGCTTTACGTCGACGCCTTCCTTCTCGATAATTTCCGAAACCCTCGCGTCAGGTCTGACCTTAAAACCTATTACTATCGCATCAGACGCCGACGCCAGCATGATGTCTGTTTCAGTGATCGCGCCCGCGGAACCGTGTACCAGATTCAACTTTATATCATCTGTGCTGAGTTTGAAGAGAGCTTCCGAAAGTGCCTCCACCGACCCCTGAACATCCGCTTTGACGACAACATTCAGTTCTTTGGTCCCCTCCTTAATCCTCTCATACAGTTGCTCAAGTGTAATCTTTGAAGTCTTGGAAAGCTCTTTTTCCCGTTCTTTTCTCAACCAGTGCTCACCTATGGACCGCGCCTTTTTGTCGTCTTCGACACACACAAAATCCATTCCGGCATGCGGCACGCTGGAGAAGCCCACAACTTCTACCGGCATTGAAGGCCCGGCTTCCTTTTCCCGGCGTCCCTTGTCGTTGACCATGGCTCGTACCCTGCCATACTCCATCCTGGAAACAATAGCATCCCCTTCTTTCAGGGTACCCTCCTGAACGATGACAGTAGCCACAGGGCCTCTCCCTTTGTCAAGTCTCGCCTCGACAACAACTCCCTGAGCCAGCCTGTCCGGATCAGCCTTAAGCTCCATGATATCCGCCTGGAGGAGGATCAATTCCATCAACTCTTCTATACCTTTTTTTTGTTTCGCCGAAACCTCCGCATATATGGTATCCCCTCCCCACGCTTCGGGAACAAGGTCAAATTCCGCGAGTTGTTGTTTTATCCTGTCGGGATCGGCGTTTGCTTTGTCAATCTTGTTGACTGCTATTATAATGGGAACACCGGCGGCACGGGAATGATTGATTGCTTCAATCGTCTGATCCATAACACCATCGTCAGCAGCAACCACAAGCACCACGATATCGGTTACCTGAGCCCCTCTTGCCCTCATTGCGGTGAAGGCCTCATGCCCCGGTGTATCAAGGAACACAATATCTTTTTCGTTTATACGCACATGGTATGCCCCTATAGCCTGGGTTATTCCACCGGACTCTCCATCTATAACATTCGTCTGTCTTATAACATCCAGGAGAGAGGTCTTGCCATGATCAACATGACCCATAATAGTTACCACTGGAGCTCTCGGCTTGAGGTTCTTGGACAAGGATTTCTCCCTGTACATGATATCTTCATACTCTGTCCCGACAGATTCCACCTGATATCCAAACTCACCGGCGACAAGAGTCGCGGCATCGACATCTATGGACTGATTGATCGTAACCATCATGTCTAACGAAACAAGCTTACTAATCAATTCCCCCGCCTTAATACCCATTTTCTTTGCAAGGTCGCCTATCTTTATAGCTTCTTCTATTTTTATCCTTCTCTTTATCGCCTTTGGAGTCGTAATTTCAGTTGCCTTTATCTCGGAAGTTATGGTTTTTTCCTCTTTCCAGTTCCGGAACTCTTCTGCGCCTCTCTTCCTTTTGGTCCGTTTCCTTTTTTTATCGAATTGTTGTTGCTTGACGAAGGTTTTTTTAGATTGCCATTCTTTATCCACAACCACCTTGACAGGTTTTTTTGCCCTATGTGCGAATTTGTCTTTCGGAGGTTCCGGTTCTGGAGATTTCTCTTTTTCCGGAGGTATTTTTTTCGGTTCCTCTTTTACGGCTTTGCGAATTATTTTTGCTTTCTGTGGTTTTGTTTCCGGTTTTGCGCCCTTCTCTTTCTTTTTCTCTTTCCCCTTTTCTTCTACCGGAATCTCTTTCCTGATTGTTTTCTCTTCCGGGATAGATTTCTCAACAGGTATTTTCTTTTCCGGGATCTCGGCCAACTCTTCTTTTGTTTCTTTTATCGCCTCCTCCGGTATTGCTTCAGGTTGAAGTTCATCAGAAGTTTCCTCTGTTTTCGGGACCTCTTGCCGGATTGCTCTTCTCCTGATAACCGTTTTCTTGACCCTTTTTTCTACGATTGTGTTTTTCTCGCCCAGTGCGAACTCTTTTCGCACTCTTTCGACATCACTCTCTTCAAGAGAACTGGAATGGGCTTTGACGGCTATTCCGAGTTTCTCTAATCGCGCGATAAGATCTTTATTGTCTATACCGAGATCTTTCGCCAATTCGTAGACTCTTATTTTGGACATTATTAGAACTCCTGATTGCCTCGCCGGTAGCGCACGAACCGTTTTTAAATGTCTTCAGACAGATCTTCGCTGCCTTCGTTATCAATAATTTTCTTTGCTTCTTCAATCCAGGTGATAGCCTTCTTCTGGCTGATCCCCTTTATGGAACTCAATGCCTCGGGCTCTGCCGAAGCTACCATCGCGACATCCTTAAATCCCTCTTCATAGAGAAGATTGGCTGTACGCTCACCAATTCCGGTGATCTTCATGAGAGACCCGTATCCTGCCTCTTCTTCTTTTGCCACGCCGGCTTCATTTTTGACATCAATTCTCCAGCCGGTAAGCTTGGCGGCCAGCCGGACATTTTGACCGGCCCTGCCAATAGCCAGGGAAAGCTGGTCATCCGGCACGATGACCTCCATAGTCCTTGCATCTTCATCCATATACACCCTGTCAACCTTGGCCGGAGACAGGGCGTTGCATACATACCTCACAGGATCATCGGAGCAGGGAACAATATCTATCTTTTCTCCTCGAAGCTCCTGCACAACACCCTGCACTCTCGATCCTCTCATCCCCACACACGCTCCGACGGGATCAATGTCCTTATCCACGGATTTTACAGAAATCTTGGTCCTGTTTCCCGGTTCCCTTGCTATATTGACAATATCTATCAGACCTTCTGATATTTCAGGAACTTCCATTTCAAAGAGTGTCCTGATAAAACCGGGATGTGTTCTGGATAACAGTATCTGGGGGCCTTTGGACACCCTTTTTACGTCATATATGTATGCCCTTATTCTTTCCCCTCTCCTGAACGATTCCCTCTTTATCTGCTCAGAAGAAGGAATGACCCCCTCCGACATACCGAGACTCACGATTATGCTTCCCCCCTCAAATCTTTGCACGAAGCCATTGAGAAGGTCGCCCTTTCTGTCTTTGTATTCCTCATAGATATTGTTACGCTCGGCATCCTTGACCTTCTGGATTATAATTTGTTTGGCTGTCTGAACGGCAATCCTGCCAAATGTATCCGTCTCTATCTTTATCCCGAGACTGTCTCCCAGCTCCGCATCTTCATCCATGGTTTCACGAGCCTCTTTCATGGATATCTGCATATCGGGATTCAGGACATGTTCCACCACTGTCTTGAATAGAAAGGACTCTATCTCCCCCGCTTCCTCGTTGTAATTCACTTCAAGGTCCAGGTCTAATCCAAGCTTCTTCCTTGCAGCGGTTAGAACAGCCGTTTCCAGCGCGTCTATTATTATTTCCTTGTCTATGCCCTTTTCTTTTCCCATCTGGTCGATGAGACGTTTAAGATCTGGCAACATACTACTAACCCTCCGAGCTAAAATTCATATTGAAGATTTGTCTTTACTATCATACTGCGCGGTATGTTATAAACTTTTCCCTCCACGTTTATAACGACGATCTTCTCTCCTTCTTTTTCGATAAGCTCCACCAGCCTGCCCTTGAGATTCTTTTTCCCCTCTATCTTTTCGGCAACGCGAATCTTGATTATCTGTCCCGCGTACCTTATGAAATCTTTATCCCTGGCAAGTGGACGGTCAAGGCCCGGTGATGATATTTCAAGAGAGTAAGAACCGGGAGGGATCTCATTTACATCGAGAAGGTCACCAACTTCACCGCTTATCATGGCGCAATCATCAAGGCTTACCCCACCTTCTTTGTCTATATAAATCCTGACCATCCAGCGGGTTTTCCCCTTGGGGCACTCGACGTCGACAAGTTCCATCTTCTCAGATTCAATGACCGGTTCAACCAGCTCTATTATCTTTTCGCGATATGATAGACTTGAAGGATTCATTTTGCACCATAAAAAATAAAAAAAGCGGGCAAAGCCCACTTCTTGGGTGCTGATAACACAGCAAAAACTTTTTTGCAACCAAAAAATTGGAGCGGGCGATGGGATTCGAACCCACGACATTCAGCTTGGGAAGCTGACATTCTACCCCTGAATTACGCCCGCTCAATAATTCCTGCGCAGACCTTTAGGCGACCATGTACTTTTTGTCAAGATTTTTTTGTCTTGAGTCTTACCATGATTGATTTCTTGTGCGCTTCAAGACCTTCAATATCGGCAAATCCGGCAGCCTTTAACCCGTGTTTTTTGAGCGCTTTGCCGGAAAAGGATATTACATTTATCCTTTTGATAAAATCGTAGACCCCGAGGGGAGAAGAAAATCTCGCTGTTCCCCCGGTGGGGAGTGTATGATTCGGGCCCGCGATATAATCCCCCAGAACTTCCGGAGTATTCCGCCCTAAAAATACCGCCCCCGCGTTGGTTATTCTGCTCAGAAAATCTTCAGGGTTTTCCACTGCCAGTTCAAGATGTTCCGGCGCGAGACTGTTCGCGATATCTATCGCCTCATCCATATCCGCAGTTATGATTGCCGCGCCATAATTCTCCAGCGCCTCCGTGGCCACAGAACTTTCCAGCTCTTTTGCCTGCATTCGGGCTTCTGCGGCAACCATGCCGGCAAATTCTCTGTCCGGCGTAAGGAGAATGGCGCCGGCCATCGGGTCATGCTCGGCCTGAGACAGAAGATCGGCGGCAATTACTTCCGGCTCCGACATGCCATCGGAGATGACAACTATTTCACTTGGACCCGCTATCATGTCTATCCCTGTCTTTCCATAGACCATCTTCTTCGCGGTGGCCACATAGATATTCCCCGGGCCGACTATTTTGTCCACCCGTGGAACGGATTTTGTGCCGCAGGCAAGAGCGGCTATAGCCTGAGCGCCGCCTACTTTGAATATCCGATTTACCCCGGACAGTCTCGCGGCAACGAGCATCACAGGGTTCACGCGTCTCTCTTTCGCGGGAGTGACAAGGACAATTTCCCCGACACCCGCGATCCTGGCGGGCAATGCGGCCATCAGCACCGTAGATGGATATGTCGCCAAACCACCCGGAGCATATATGCCGACACGTTCAAGGGGACGCAAGATCTGCCCTAACTCTACCCCCTCACCATCTGAATAAGACCATGATTCTTCAATCTGTCGTCTGTGAAATTCTTCTATCCTTGCGGCAGAGAACTTGAGAATATCTATGTCAGCGGCATTGACTTCACGAAATGCGGACTCTATCTCACCGGGAGAGATCTCAACAGTATCCGCGTTGAGAAGAATGCCGTCAAACTTTTCCGTATACTCAAAGAGTGCCTCATTTCCCCGTACCTCCACGTCATCCAGGATTTTGGATACAACATCTTCCACAGTTTTTGGGACAATATTTCGCCTGTTTCTTATACGATCGAGTTCCACCGCGAAAGAGCTTTCATTTGTGTTTATAACCTTCACTTCAGTCTTTAATCCTCCTTATGTAAGCTCCAATAGAAGAAAGTTTCTCTTCGATATGTTCATAGCCCCTGTCTATGTGATAGATTCTTGAGATCTCAGTCGTGCCTTCGGCCACCAGACCGGCAAGGATGAGAGAGGCGGAGGCTCTCAGGTCCGTCGCCATTACCGGAGCGCCACGAAGTCGGGAAACACCCCTGACAATGGCGCTGTTGCCGTCAACAGTTATATCCGCCCCCATTCTCGTAAGCTCATTTACATGCATGAATCTGTTTTCAAACACAGTTTCTTTAATAACGCTGACACCTCCGCTCACAGACATCAGCACCATCATCTGCGCCTGAAGATCCGTTGGAAAGCCGGGATGGGGAAGGGTTTTTACATCCACACTGGTTATGTTCCTGTTACCCACGACCTTGAGACCTCCGTCCACCGGAGTAATCTCCATGCCAGTCTCTTTTAATCTGGTTATCACGGCGTCGAGATGAGCCGGTATGCAACCGAGGATATTTATATTCCCTCCAGTGAGCCCCGCCGCTATCATATATGTTCCCGCTTCAATTCTGTCAGGGATTATATCCGCTTCAACCGGCCTGAGGGTTTTTACTCCCTCAATCTCCACTATATCGGTGCCCGCGCCTCTGATCTTCGCGCCCATGCCCTTCAAAACATCGGCAAGATTTATGACCTCCGGTTCCCTCGCCGCGTTTTCAAGGATCGTCGTTCCCTCAGCCAACGAGGCGGCCATCATGATATTTTCGGTGCCTGTCACCGTTGATATATCAAAATATATAGTGGTTCCCTTCAGTCTTGTGGCCCTGGCTTCCACATATCCATCGTGAAGGTCTATCTCCGCTCCCATAGACTGCAGGGCCTTCAGATGCAGGTTTACAGGTCTGGCGCCTATGGCGCATCCGCCTGGAAGAGAAACACGAGCCCTGCCCATCCTTGCAACCAGTGGTCCGAGAACAAGGATCGAGGCCCTCATTGTTCTGACAAGATCATAGGGAGCCTCGCAACTTGTGATTTCTCCCGCGTTAATCCTTAACGTCTCATCTCCCTCAATCTCAGCCCCGAATCCGGCCAGGAGTTTCTTTGTCGTCACGATGTCCGCAAGGTCAGGAACATTATGAAAGACATTCCACCCGTCTGTGAGAAGTGAAGACACTATAACAGGAAGAGCGGCGTTTTTGGCGCCGCTTACGGGGACATCACCTTCAAGCCTTTTTCCACCATCTATGATAATTTTGTCCAACTTGTTATCCCCTCTTTTTCGCCATGGCGACTCGTTCTATCCCGGCATAATCTGAGCGAAAGGTAATATCACAATAATCTCTATCTTTCAGCATTTTCTCGAGGGCAAATCTCTGATCCGCACCCATTTCCATGACAAGCCAGCCGTTTCTCTCCAGGAATCGCTTCCCGTCACGAGCGAGTTTCCGGTGAAATTCCGTGCCCTCCGGACCGGCGACAAGCGCCCGGCGGGGTTCGTACTCTCTGACCTCAGCGGTGAGTAATTCGAATTCACCCTCGGAGATATATGGAGGATTTGAAACGATTATATCAAATTTTTCATCGACGGGTTCGAACATATCTCCGCGTAGAAATGAAATTTTTCCCTTCACGTTATTATTCACGGTGTTTCTCGCGGCAACCGCGAGAGCCTTAGTGGAAAGATCCGTGGCCGTGATGGCAGCATCTTCAAGCTCGGAGGCAAGCGCGATGCTGATCGCCCCGCTTCCGGTGCCGATCTCTAATATCCTGAGACCCTTTTCCGCCTCCCTTAAGGAAAGCTTTAACACCTCCTCGATCAGAATCTCTGTATCGGGTCTCGGTATCAGTACATCCGGAGTGACCTCAATTCCCAGCGACCAGAAATCCTTTCTCCCGGTAATATAGGCAACCGGTTCTTTCTTTATCCTCCTCGCGATCAGCGAGCGGAATTGTTTCAGTTCCATGCTGGAAAGTTCCTTCGCGGGGTGCGCATAAAGGAAATGACGTTCTCTGTCAATAGAAAACGCGAGCAGAAGTTCCGCATCCAGCCCGGGTGTGGGTAATCCCCGGACGTCAAGATCCGATCTGGCCTGCTGCAGAAGTTGTTGAATCTTCATAGGATGGTTTCCATTAGAAATCAGTATGGATTGGGTTCCAATTGGTGTAAATTAATTTTTCAACCAAAATGGCGCTGAACCCCGGGTTTATATCGGAAGGGGTTTGTGTTATATCGCCCTGTCCCGCTTATATATAATATTGGAAAGTAACGTTATCCGTTTGAGATTCTTATATATAATCGGAATATTAGTTGTCAAGATATTTTGAATCTGGTATTAGAAGACTGTATATTGAATAATTGCTATCCGGTGCGAAACGTCTCACGATCAGTGGATTAATCTGACAAAATTCAGGCATGCCCTACAGGGTCGGTCTGCAAGAGTAAAGGATGCGTGGCATATGAAGACAATAGGATTGATCGGTGGTATGAGCTGGGAATCAACCGTTACTTACTACCGGATGATAAATGAAGGTATAAAGGCCAGATTAGGTGGGCTTCACTCCGCAAAACTATGCTTATACAGCGTTGATTTTGATGAGATTGAAAGATTACAGCATCTGGGAGACTGGGATTCAACCGCTGAAATTTTGAGCCGTGCGGCGTCAGGTTTAGAGACTGCCGGGGCCGATTTTCTGGTTATTTGTACAAATACAATGCACAAGGTGGCTCCCCAAATAGAGCAAAGCATTGATATCCCATTACTGCATATTGCGGATGCTACAGCTGAGAAGGTTATATCTAAGGGGATAGAATCCGTAGGTCTGCTTGGCACAAAATTTACAATGGAACAGGAGTTTTATAAAGGTCGGTTGGAAAGCAAATATGGATTAAAAGTATATATACCCGACCGATCTGATCGGGAGATAGTTCATAATGTAATCTACAACCAGTTATGCCTGGGAAAAATTGAAGAAGAGTCCAGAGATCAGTATCTGCGGATAATTGAAAAACTCGCGGCAGAAGGCGCCGAAGCGGTCATCCTCGGCTGTACGGAGATCGCGTTGCTGGTTGGTCAGGATCAAACACCTGTGACTTTGTTTGATACCACCAGATTACATGTGGAGAGTGCGGTAGATCTGGCCCTGGAAATGAAATAAGAGAGCAATATATAGGATCTTCTTTATCTCTGCCCGATCAGGAATCAAAAAGATTTTAACCCGGGGGATTGAAAAACAGGTCTTTATTTTTATAAAAAAAGTTTTCCACTTCCCGGATTTCTTTTTCTGACCAATAGGGAGAGATGCCCAGAAGAAGAACTTCACGTTTGAGCCTCTCAACATTCTTTGTGTTTTGTTCTTTCCAGTATTTGCCTCTCGCCGGCCAGGTTTCGGTGAAGAGGATGCTTGCCTTCTTTGCCAGAGATAACACCCTGGCTTTATCATAAGTGCAGAATACATAATTTGTATACACAGAGCGTTGAGCCTTTTCTTGGAGAAAAAAAGGGGGCACGATCTCGTTAAGCCTTTCAGCTATATCCCGTCTTTTTGCATTCATTTGGTGCAGCAGTCCGATCCGGCTACGAATGATATGTTTTTGAAAATCGGTCATTCTAATAACGACGGTTGATGGGTCTTTCAATACATTTTCTTTGCTGACGTAATAAAACCTGCCGGAGGAATGTTGAGTTTTCAAAAAGATATCTGCAAGCCTGAATGGCATATATAATAAAGGCGGAACACGGTAAGGCAGTGAATTTGGTTTAAAGCGAGTGTTTACCGACTGAAACAATTTTCTTACGATCAACAATCGGCAGAAAAAAGTAAGGAATTCAAGATTAGCCAGCAATCCGGTTATCCTGCCGGTGGAATTCTGGTTATACAGAGTGTGAACTTTCTCTATTAATCCATCCGAATTACACTGCAGCAAACCTCCCTGCGGAGAAATCATATTTTTGGAGAATGAGTATACTGCGAGGTCACCGATCTTTCCAACAGGACAATCCTGGAATTGTGCTCCCAGTGAATGGGTGCAATCTTCAATATGAATCAGGCCGTGTTTTCTTGCCATATGTCCATTTATAGCGACTTCAGGATTAGCCATACCAAAATAGTGGTGAGAGATGATGGCCGCGGTAGATTTGGTGATCTTCCGGCGCAGATCATTAAGGTCAAAATTGAGGTTTTTCAAATTAATATCAACAAATACAGGGATTCCTCCGGATTCGATTACAGCACCTAAAACGGCAATCGGGCATGTAAACGCGGGAAGAATAACTTCTCTGCCTCGCACCGGAACGCTCTTCAGCGCCAATAGAAGCGCCGTTCGACCGTATGTGGTTGGAAACAGGCGATCTTCTGCCGCACCTGTAAATCTTATAATCTCAGATATTATCTGATCCATATTTTCCTTTACCTGTCCATTGATAGAAGAAGGGCAGAGATGTACCGCAAACATTTGACGCTGTATGCGTATCCACTCTCCTATCAGAAATTTTAATGTGATGTCAACGGATGCATCTGACCCTTTGCATTATGCAGTACTATGATATACTATTATAATTGATTGATAAAAATGGATCTTATTGTGGTGACTGCGGTCAGAAATTTTGATATTCCGGCGAGAAAAGCCGGTATGACCAGCCATTGAAAATGTTATTACGGCGGCTTATAGATACCTGGAAAGGATATCTATGGAATTTAAAATACCCTTACGTAAAAACAAAAAATTACGAACTCTGGTAGATAAAATTAACGCGGATCAGGAGTTGTTTCAACTCTGGAGATGCGCGAATATCAATGCGGTGGATCGTTCAGGCATAAGTGATCACGGCGAGGTGCATATTCGTATTGTTGCCAATGCCGCGCTACGCATTATCCGGCTGTTAGTCGAGAATGGTGTTGAGCCAAGTGTAGTAACACATCATGATTTAACTAGCGAAGATGCGGAGTTGATTGTGGTAGTGGCGGCCTGCCTGCACGATACCGGGATTTCGGTGCACCGGGATAACCATGAAAAGTATAGCCTGTTGATAGCCTTTCGCAAAGCACGCGAATTGTTGGAGGGAATTTACATTGAACCCGATTTGACAACAATGGTATCTGAAACCCTGCACGCCATTATTGCCCATGACGCAAATGAGAAATGTCTTACTATCGAAGCGGGCGCCCTCAAAGTAGCCGACGCGACAGACATTACCGGGGGTCGTTCCCGGATTCCCTTTGAAGCGGGAAAGGTAAACATTCATTCAGTGTCCGCACAGGCTGTGGATAGTGTGAACATTATAAAGGGGACAAAAAAACCGGTATGCATTGAAATCAAGCTGGCCAACTCGGCCGGCATTTTTCAAATTGATGAATTGTTGCGTAACAAGCTGGAAAATTCGCCCCTGGTACCTTTTGTGGAAGTGACCGCGAAGATTGAAGAGGAAGCGGAACGCAGATTGTTTGATTCATTTACTATATAGATCAAGTTCGGTACATCCGAGGAGAAAGCTGCATGGCTTCATCAATACAAATTATCGATATAGATAATGTGGATTCGATAGATTGGCCGGTGAATGAGGAATCGGATTCTACGAGAAGATATGTGGTGCCTTTCATTAAAAACGGATCTCTCTTCTACATGGATAATGCTAATGTCAAAATGATGGCCCTGATAATAGATGATGTGCTGATGCCGCTTGTGCTGGCCGAAAGAAATTACCATAATTCAAATGTGTGCTCAATCTATACACATTATGTGAAATACGCTATAGAGGAGATCGAGAAATTAGACAACCGTCCCATCGCATGGCTGCTGAAGGCATGCTCACTGCCTTTTGCCCTGATTCTTAAAGCGGGCCGGGTTGATAAAGTTATATATGTAAATAACTGGCTTCTTTCTACGAACCCCTGTTTTGAATTGTCTCCGGAACAGGTCGGGACGATTACATCCGCCTTAAAACTCAGGTATCCGGATTATGCAATTGTCTTCCGGTCTGTCAACACATACACATGTAAGACGATTTTCGATTCTCTCCGGGAAAATGGTTATAGTATGGTTCGAAGCCGACAGATCTATATACTGGATACCACCAGGAAGGCATATTGGAAAAATAAAACCGTGAAACACGATCGCAATTTATCAAAAAGAATGGGGTATAAAATCGTGGATGCCGACCAGTTAGCCGAGACCGATGTCCCGGTACTGGCTAAATTATACCGTGATCTTTATCTGGAGAAACACTCTTTTTTTAACCCTCAGTTGAATGAGAATTTTTTCCGCCTGATGCTCAAAGAAAAAATATTAGAGATTCATGCGTTGGAAAAGAATGGCAGTATTGATGCCTTCTCCTGTTGTTATTCTAACGAAAGAGTCATGATATCAGGTTTTAGCGGGCACGATACGCGGATGCCTCTGAGTGTTGGATTAAATCGCCAGGATTTCTCGGCTACGATGACCAGAGCAGAAATGAGTAGCCGGTTGTTAAACCTGAGCGCCGGTGCTGGTTCATTTAAGGTGTTTCGAGGCGCTGAGTCCTGCATTGAATATGACGCCGTCTATGACAGCCATTTGCCGTTTCACCGACGCATTGCGTGGCGGTGTCTCAAATACTCTTTGGATGTATGGCAATATGCGGCATCTTTTCTAATGCGCGACAAGAGACTTTAACAGCGATGGCGGAACGTTCGCGAAACGATTTTTATTTCACCAGTTCATGGAACTCCCGGATCAGTTTCAGTAGCCGTCTCCTTTTGATCTTCTCCGGCACCTTGTCCGGTAGCTTTGCCGCTTCAATCCGGGGTCGGTCATCATACTTGAACACTTTCATGTAATAAAAATTAATTGTTTTCAAGAAATCAAGTGTGGCATTGAAATCTTCCTCTGTTTCCCCAGGGAAACCCACCATGACATGTGTACCGATATGAATACCCGGAACAGCCTTTTTCAAGGCCAGCATATGCTCCCGTACCTCGTAAGCCGTATGCCTCCGTTTCATGAGTGAGAGGATTTTTTCGCTACCTGACTGAATCGGCATGAGAATATAATCGATCTTATCCGCATTGGCGGCAAAAAGATCTATAAGGTCATCAGAATATTCAACCAGCCAGCGCGGGTTAAAATCATTTATGATCAACTGAAACTTTTCGTCGAAAGCAAACAATCTCTGGAACAGTTCCACTACACTGGACCCGTTATCCTGCCCATATGAACCAACATCGGTTGCCACCAGGCCAATCACCCTGTTGCCCTGTGCAAGAATAGAGCGAAAATTGTCAGCGATTCTCTCCAGAGGCAATGATTTCAGAGGACCGACAGCAGAGGGTATCCCGCAATAGGTGCACTGTCCCTGGCATCCCCGGGACAGCAGCAGGGAAGGAACAAGATGATGGCTCTGGCGGATGAATTGCAATTGCAGGCACTTGGGAAAGTGAGCAATCAGATCATCTATTTTCGTCCTTGTCAGTAAAAGAGCCGCCATAAATCTTTCAAAACTGCTGAATGTTCTCTTAGCCTTCAGATTATAGCTTTGAGGAAATTCCAGGATTGATTCAGCCTGCTCTTTCCTCAGTTTGACATCGGTCTTAACAAGGCTGCGGGAAAAATCACCCTTCTCAATAATCTTCTTGAACGGAACCTTGGCTGAAATAAGCTCGTCCAGTTTTCCGAGAGATCGGGCAGGGAGCAACAGGGCTTGATCGCCAAAAGTTTCAACAATTATTTCCCGGTTAATAGCAGACAGACAACCGGTCACCACAAATCGCGCTTTCTCTCCTTTCTTCTTAAAAGCTTTACGTAAAAGCTTAATGCTGGTTTTCTCCGAGCACAGATCAAATCCACAGGCTGAAACCAGTACAAGCTCTGCGTTTTCGATTCTCTCCTTCAGTTTAAACCCATTTGCCTCAAAGTATTGGCCCAGCAGTTCAATCTCGGTTTCAGCCCTGCTGCATCCATCGGCGTACGCAATACAAACAGATTCCATATTCTTTCTCTTTCCGGCTTTTCATTTGCATGTCTCAGCAACAAATGTTGTGGATATTGGTGTGTATAAAATTTCAAAAAAGCCAATTACAAAAATGAAAATATCGTTCTGACTCTATTGCTACTTTTATATGTTGTGGGCAGTAATATCAAGCTGTTCCTTTTTGTATCTTCTCTGTATTGCCATATTACGGCGACACGCTGAGAAAATCCCGAATTTTGCTGATTAATCCAGGGATCTGAGGCTCATAATAGACGTGTGGTCTGCACCCACCGCCGAATGCTTCCCGGGCAAATTTGGCAACCATCTGTTTCGCGGCATCGCGAGGAATCAGCAAGTGTTCCTTGAAGGGACATTTTGTTCTGGAATGAAAGGTGATGAAAACGTGGTTACCCCATTCCCAGAGGTTGCTGATTGTATAGGGATACAGCCGGCACTCGATCGGACGCTTGTCATAGATTCGGCAATCCCCGTCCCAGTGCGGGCAGGATTGCCCTTTTTTCGCGGAGACCCGATAAATCTTGCCCGTCTGTCGTACGACCAGTACCGCATGATAATCGGCGAAATTCTTCCGGTACTCGGCTCGGGTGAGACGAAGTCCCTCAAGGCGATTGCAGCAATTCTGGTCAGTGCTGCAGTCCTTGCAGCGATTTTCGGCATGTTTGTTCATTTGTATCTCTCTTTCGGACATTTCTCAAAGCATCCGAAGTTCCCCGGCCTTGAATTTTTCCATCTCCTCCGCAGTCGGGCCGGAACAGTACGGGGTATCATCCGGGACGCAGGGGAAACCGGGGTTTTTCTTCTCTTCCAGCAGATCAATCGCTTCACAAATAACTTCAGGGTACAGCTCATAGGCAAGGCGATAGTTGTCCATCAGGCTTAACCTCGGTGATGTAGTAAATTCCTTTTGGACCACGATTGGACCCATATCGATCTTTTTCGTCATTGTGTGCACGGTGACGCCGATGGTTTCATCCCCGTTGATCATAGCAAGCAGGATTGGCCAGAATCCCCGGTATTTGGGAAGTTTGGACGGGTGGCAGTTGACACATGCGATTGTCGGCACGGCCAAGATGTCTGCGTCTAAAATCTGGCGCTGTATCGAGATAACGAGATCGGGATTTATCGAAGATAAGCGTCTGACAAAATTCGGATCGTTAACGTTTTTAATTCTCACCCAGGGCACTCGGAAAAAAGCGCAAACATCTTTATTTACCAGAAAGCTACGGAAAAAAGACGGAAGAAATCGCGCCAGTGTCCTTATCACAAGGTCGGTCAATTTCAGATGTAGAATATTACATATTCCCCAAAACTGCAGCGGTGCCAGATGCTTCTTATTCTTTATGTTTTTCATATCGTCCTTCACTTCGGCAACCAGGCAAACGTCTCTTTCCCTTTTCATTAACAGGTTAAACAAGACTTTGGGTTTGAAAAAGACATCGTCGGATATAAGGATGCATATCTTCACAAGTGATACCCTTTGAGCGGTTTTCTGGAAAGACAATGGATTAAAAAATTTTCTCGTGCTGAAAAGTATAAAAAAGCCTGTCTTGCGAGTCAATGGAATAATTATCACAGCGGAGGTGGCGATAATCTTTTTATCAAATTCATGTTCCTACCGCCTTTCCTTTGTTCCTGAGCCATTCCCCGGTTTCCATCTTCTCCGTAAAAACAAGTGGTTTTCTGTTTCTTTTTCTGCTAAAAGCCATTCCCCGGTTTTGATTAAACTGGGCTTTATGTTGTTCAAAGGGAGATTTAAATGGCAGATCTGCAGAAACACAATATCAGGAATGTGGCGATCATCGCTCACGTCGATCACGGGAAAACAACACTTATTGACGGAATGCTCAAGCAGGGTGGTACTTTCAGGAAAAATCAGCAGGTAGCGGAACGCGTCATGGATTCAATGGATCTTGAACGAGAGCGGGGCATCACGATCATGGCAAAAAATACCGCACTCCAGTACGGCGATATTAAAATAAACATTGTTGATACACCCGGCCACGCCGATTTCGGCGGGGAAGTGGAACGAAGCCTCAATCTTGTTGACGGGGCAATTCTGCTGGTTGACGCCAGTGAAGGCCCGTTGCCTCAGACTCGTTTTGTCGTTAAAAAAGCGCTTGCCAAACAGTTGCCCATTATCGTGGTCATCAACAAGATTGACCGCAGCGATTCCAGGATAACAGAGGTTATCGATGAAGTGTACGATCTTTTTATAGATCTTGACGCGACTGAAGAACAAATAGAGTTTCCAATACTCTACACCAATGCTAAAACGGGAGTTGCCCACAGAAAGCAAGGAGATACTTCTGTGGATCTGCGACCGCTGTTCGATACAATTATCTCCCATGTCCCGGCGCCACTGGCGGATGATGACGCGGTTCCGCAGCTTCTGATAACAAATCTCGACTACGATCCTTATGTCGGACAGGTTGCCCTCGGCCGATTGACGAACGGCATTTTGGAGATGAACAGGAGTTATTCCCTGTGCGGACTGGAGAAGGTTACACCTGGGATAAAATTTTCGGCCCTGTATACCTTTGAAGGGTTGGAAAAACTGCAGGTTGACAGGGTGGAAGCGGGCGACATAATCGCTGTTTCCGGTGTTGATCGCGTGGTAATCGGTGACACTATCTCCTCTCTTGAGCAACCGATACCGCTCCCCCGCATCTATATCGATGAGCCTACCGTCTCAATGACCTTTTATGTCAACAACAGTCCCATGGCCGGAACCGAGGGCAAGTTTTTGACCTCACGGCACCTGAAAGACCGCTTGGAAAGAGAAACCCTGCGGAACGTTGCTCTGAAGATTAAACTCCTTGCACAAAAAAACATGTTTGAGGTCTGCGGTCGAGGAGAACTGCAAATGGCCGTTCTCATCGAAACGATGCGCAGGGAAGGGTACGAATTCATGGTATCCAAACCCCAGGTAATCACAAAAGAGGAGAAAGGCCAGGTTCTTGAACCAACCGAACGTCTTTTGATCGATATTCCGGAAGAGTTCATCGGTATCATTACGGAAACAGTTTCCAGACGGAAGGGACGCATGACAAACCTGATGAACAAGGGCAGTGGACATACCAAGCTTGAATTTATTATACCATCTCGTGGATTAATCGGTTTCCGAAACCATTTTCTGACTGATACAAAGGGCGCCGGTGTTATGAATACAATCTTTGAAGGATACGAGCCGTGGTTTGGCCCGATTCCTCAGCGGGCTAATGGAACACTGGTTGCCGACAGGGGAGGAAGGGTTACGCCTTACGCGAGTCTCGCCATGGAGGATCGGGGAGAACTTTTGATCGAGATTGGATCAGACGTCTACGAGGGTATGGTTATAGGGGAGCGAAATAGGCCCGGCGACCTGTATGTAAATATAACCAAGGAAAAACATTTGACCAATATGCGAGCTTCCACATCAGATGCCACGGTAACCCTGCGGCCTCCGAGGCGTATGTCATTAGACCAATGTATAGAATTCATCGCCGAAGACGAACTGATCGAAGTGACCCCTGAAAGTATCCGACTTTGCAAAATGGAACTAGACAAGAGCAAACGGCACTCCAAGATGAAGGATTAACCCGCATTTTATGTTGTTAATATAAATGGATTATCTCACGATTAGTTGTGGTTATCAGAAGAGTTCAAGGGGTCAAGTTAAAGAAAAAACACAACCTTGTATTTACTAAATCTTCCAACGTGGTACCTTAACACGTTTATGCGGTCAGATTCAAATCAAGTTCGGAGGGAATCTGCCAGAGCAGCCCCGAGGTTCGAGGCTCTGGCTAATACTTCTTCTTCATCCTTAACTTTTCCCCTGCCAAACACCCTAAAAACGGTTAACTCGCCTGTTATTTCATATTCCAGCGCTTCGAGTGGAAGGCGCATTGCTTCGAGGGTAAAGCCCATGTCTTTCTTTGTTTCCTGCTCGCAGACTGCCACCAAGACCGCTTTTCGTCCCTGACCCGCCAGACGGCTTGACCAGCCTCTCGGGCAGTTATTATCAAAAATATAAAAGCAATAAAGCCGGTCTATAAATGCCTTCATCCATGCGGTAACATTATAGTTGTGTGTGGGCGATATGAGTACCAACCCCTGGGAGTCTATAATTTTCGGATACAAGAGATGCATTCCATCATTGAGGCCGGTACATATCTTATCCTTTCTGCATTTCTCACATCCTATACATGGCTGAAACTGGTAGTCGCGAAGGTGTACATCTTCAACAGCGACGCCACTTCCCTTAGCTCCGCCCAGGATATGTTTCATAAGGATATCTGAATTCCCGCTTTTCCTCGGACTGGCGCCGACACCTGTGATCCGGCGTTCCGGCAGGTAATTGCCTGATTCATTCTGGATCGGAACATTATTCTCCTTCATCAATGAAGCCTTTCATTTTTTCTTTACATTTATCATGAATATCAGCGGAATTGCAATCGTTCTGATTGGAGTTGATTTACATTGAGGAATGTTTAAGGGGTAAATCCGATAGTTTGTGAATATTGATGCCACAGGTGCGCAGAAGATTTAACTTCTGCGCGCCCGCAACATTCAACAGGATCATTCAGGTTGTTTCTTATCTGTTTTTTGAAAGAACAATCGCCTCTTCCGCGGCATTCACAATTGGATACACGATTGGCGATGAAGTAAGAGCCGGGTGTGTGCCCATCTGGAATATCACCATATCATCCGCCGTCATTTTGTGAGCGATGCAGGCGCTCAGTACATTGACCATCTCACCAACCGGCTTGCCTCCCGATATCGACCCCCCGAGAAGAGTACCTGTATCTTTGGCAAACGCAAGTTTTACCTTTGTGAGTGTGGAGTTGGGCATACCTCCCGGGTGTGTATCAGGGGCCTCCGCCATCCCGGTTACAACTTTGATGCCTTTTTCTTTCGCGATCCTTTCAGTCATTCCAGCGACACCGAAAGCTCTGCCATTAATAACTGTGGAAAACACGCTTATGGCCCCATGATTCTGGTGAATGGGCGAAAACAGATTCGCTCCGGCGATTCTTGCCTCCGAAGCAGCCACCGACGCTAACATTATAGCGCTCGGCTTTCCGTCGAAGAAGGATACCTTCCTGGCGCAGTCGCCACAGGCGTAAACATTGGGGTCGTTGTACGTTTGCATGTAGCGATCAACCTTTATCGTGTTATGGAAGCCCAGTTCGAGACCGGATTTCTTTGCGAGTTCAGTATTGGGAACCGCACCGATTCCAAGAATTACCATATCCGCCTTGATTTCATTGCCACTCGCCAGTTTCACACCGGTTACACTGTCATTGCCGAGTATGGCCTCGACCTTTTCATTGACCAGTATCTTTACACCCGCCTCTTCCAGTTTGACCTGTGCCTCATCGCAGAACTCGTTATCCATTGCCATCTGGAGGCAGTGGGGAAGCGCCTCTACCACGGTCACATTAATATCTCTTCCCTTCCTGCATTCATCGGCGAATTCCATCCCGATAAAACCTCCGCCGATTATCACGAGATCCTTTACCTTGATCAAGGCCTCCAAAATATCGGACAGATAATCAAACTCTTTCTTCACGGAAAATACATTCTTCTTGTCAACACCGGGAATGGGCGGCACAAGTGGACCGGAACCGGTGGCGAAGACCAGCCTGTCATATTCTATGGTTTCCCCATCCGCGAGAGAAACAATCTTGTTCGTCCTGTCCACATCTACGGCCTCTCCCTTTATGAGTTCTATCCCGTTTTTTTCCAGCAGTCCGTCCGGTATGACATTGTTCCCCGGACCTCCCACCGTGCCGTAAATATAAGGAATACCACATGGAATAAGGATAGTGTCTTCCTTTCTGATAAGGATCACTTTCTTTTCAGGATAGTGACGTTTGCAACTTACTCCGGCTGTAATTCCGGACAATCCCCCCAAAACAACTACATCAGCCTTCTTCATTTTTCGCTCCTTCTTATATCGGTTTTTTTGTTGAATAATTCACTGTATTTGTTATAGTCGACTCGCAGCTTATACAATATTTTTTTGTCTGTATCATTGATATGCATCATTGATACAGGTCAATCTTTTGTAGTGGAGGAAAGCTTATGGATACCATCGAGTTTCTCAGTTCTGTTCCTTTGACCCATGATCTATCGAAAGAGCAGATTGAGACCCTGGCAAGTTTCACTCGCAAGAAGAAATACAGAGCGAAACAACTCATTATAGCTGAGAATGACAAGATTCGCGAATTTTATATGATTGCCCAGGGAAGGGTGAAAATGTTCAAGAATTCTGTTGACGGCAGGGAACAGACACTTCACCTATTTGGCCCTGGTGAACTGTTTGGAATGTGTGCAATCTCTTCAGACTGTATGTTCCCGGCAAATGCCATGGCTATTGAGCAGAGCACTCTTCTTATCTTTCCCGCCGATGCGTTTGAGGCATTGGGCCGTCAGGATCCGACAATTCTCTTTAATATGATATCTGTTCTGTCCTACATGCTCAAAGATTATATGGCTATGATCGAAACACTGTCGCTAATGAGGATTCCTCAAAGGGTCGCTTCGTTTCTTCTCCTTTCAACCCCGGAAAAAGCTTGCAGCAAGGGTGATTATATGGAAATGGTGGTTAATCAGAAAGAAATAGCCAAGGTATTGGGAACAACCCCGGAGACATTATCACGGATACTGAAAAAAATGATGGTAGAACATATAATAGAGGTAAAAGGTAAACATATAAAAGTGCTCGATTGTGAGAGTCTTGAGGAGCTTGCTGCCGTATAACACCGCGCAGAGGCCGGCAGATTCCCGCCTTGGAAAGGATGAACAAATGGACAGCGACAGCGAACATGTTCCGGATACCCGTTCAATTTGCTACAGTGATGATGGAAAGGAGGAATTCATCATCCGGCCTGTCGGAATCATAAACACTCCGCACAAAGATCCTTCCAGGACGCCGATCCAGCCCGTCTTCGCGAGGGGTATAAAGGGTACGGTAACTGTCAACCCGGAGTATTCCGACGGGTTGCTGGATCTGGATGGATTTTCTCATATCTATCTTCTCTACTATTTCCATAAATGTAAAGATGTAAAGCTTGTCCTTAAACCCTATCTCGAAGATAAAGACCGCGGCCTGTTCGCAACCCGCGCCCCGTGCAGACCGAATCCCCTGGGTATCAGCATTGTCAGATTATTGTCCGTCAGGGACAATGTTCTGCGGGTAGAGGATGTTGATATATTGGACGGAACGCCCCTGATCGATATAAAACCTTATGTAAGGCGTTTTGACTCGCGTGACAATATACGTTCCGGATGGCAGGATGATATAGGGGATGACACGGCCGAAATCCGCGGACTTAGGGATTTCAAAAAAAGTTAGGCTTGGCGGCTTTGTGAAAAGTCAGAATCGGCCAATCTGTCAATTCGACTGTAGGGAGAAATCTTGTATTTTACCCCGATTCGTCGGGATTACATCGTAAAGATTTCTCATCCCGATAAATCGGGATTCGAAATGACATGTTTAAAGACTTTTTGTGAACTTATCAGGACTTTCTACGACTGTGTCAAACTTGACGATTTTTGTCATTTTATTTTCATTTTTTGTCATGTTCTGATATGAACCACCCTCATTAAGCTTTTAAAGAAATCATTTTTGGACAGTCTCCCGGTAGATCGGGGAATGTATATGGTATGGTTTGTAACTCGCTGTAGCTGAATGAGAAAGACTATCTTAAGGGTTCTGGAATAAAGGGGGAATTGTAATGAAAGATGTTGTCATTGTATCCGCGTGCCGGACTGCCATCGGAAAATTTATGGGCAGCCTGAAGGACGTAACGGCAAGAGATCTTGCAATAACTGCCGGGAACGAGGCCGTCAAAAGGGCTGGCATCCCGGCAGAAGTTATTGATGAGATAGTTATGGGAGAGATTTATCCCGCAATGCAGGGTTCCCTCCCAGCCAGACAGGTGGGAATAAGAGTAGGTCTTCCTCACAGGAGCTTAGCTCTGTCTGTTAATCAAAACTGCGCATCGGGGATGAGGGCAATGGAGATAGCCTGTCACAATATTATGCTTGGCAAAACAGAGATCGGCCTTGTGGTAGGGACTGAAAATATGACGGACGCCCCCTATCTGATTCCCAAGGGAAGGGCAGGTTACAGGATGGGGGCCGGCAGAATAGAGGATCATCTAATCTATGATGGCCTGGTTGATGAACTTGTCCCGGGGCATATGGGAATAACAGCGGAGAACGTAGCCGAAAAATACGGTATCACCCGTGAAGAATGTGACAAACTGGCCCTGATCAGTCACCAGAGGGCAACCAGGGCCGTCAAAGACGGCACATTCAAGCGCGAGATAGTCCCGGTGGAAATCAAGTCAAAAAAGGGTGTAAAGATATTCGATACCGATGAACATATGATACCGGATGCCAGTCTTGAAACTATGGCAAAACTGCCGCCAGCATTCAAAAAAGATGGAGTAGTTACGGCTGCCAACGCCTCCGGAATTAATGATGCGGCCGCCGCTGTGGTTATCATGTCCGCAGATAAGGCTGCTGAGATGAAAATAAAACCCCTTATGAAACTGATAAATATCTGCGGTGAAGGTGTTGATCCCAGGGTGATGGGGCTGGGACCGGCAGTTGTTATTCCGAAGTGTCTCGAACAGGCCGGCATGAAATATGGGGATGTGGATTACTGGGAAATCAATGAGGCCTTTGCCGCGCAGTTTCTTGGCGTAGGCAGGATGCTCAAGGATAATTCAGGGATCGATCTCAGCCTGGACAATGTCAACCTTAATGGTTCCGGGATAGCGTTGGGACATCCTGTCGGGTGCACCGGGCTTCGCATAATAGTGTCTCTCTATTATCAGCTGGAAAAAATGGATAAAACCATCGGCGGGGCATCCCTGTGCGTCGGGGGCGGACCCAGCATGGCATCTCTGTGGACAAGAGATGTGTAGAAGTAAGAACTCAGCCCTGATTCACCATCAAAAAAAGTAAAAAACCTCGTTGACCCTGTAAAAACAGGGCGATAGAGTAGTTTTGTACCAACAAAACCATCATCAACGAGGTGTAAGTACTATGGCACAAGGCATTCTTCCTTTCAAGTATGAAACTGAAAAAAACGCAACAGGGATGACGGCATTGGCTGGTCTTCCGGTGTATCTCGACCTGGCCCAGGTAGTGGGATTGAACAAGTCGATCCAAAAACATCTAAAAATACGAGAAAACGGACAGGGCTGGACAGACAGCCAG
>JAGGXJ010000135.1 GCA_021163105.1 Syntrophobacterales bacterium | reverse complement strand
GTCACGTCATACTCAGCACGGACAGAAAAAAATTTAGCAATGAACTGGACGCACTTCAAACCATAACCGAGAAAAAAGAACTTTCGGCTTTCATCCGTAAACTGCGAAACGGCAAGAAAATCAAAGCTGGGAATCAGTGGGTATATGAGCACAAGCCTATAAAGATACATCAGGCCATTGCCGTACTTGAATTTTACCGGAACGGATTCCCTCATTGGCATCTGTTAATTGAGGTTGAAGATACAGGGAAAACCGGCATGATAGGCGGTAAAAATCTTCATAGGGCGTGGAAGTATGGAATAGTCAAAGAACTATATTTTAATGATCTGAACCATTGGAGAAACATTGCGGGATACTTTGCGGACAAGGGGTATTTTGAAAAGGGGAAGAAATACCAAACAGAATTACCGGAATCCATAAAAGAAAACATAAATAAAAGGGTCAGACGGATAACCTACTATCCAGGAAAAAGGGAAGGAACAGAAGAAGAGATATACCCGGACATTTCGGAAGAAGAAGCATTTAAAAATGTATCGGAATACTTCAGGAAAATAGCGAACGAAAACGAAAAAAAAGAAGAGCCGGAGCACGAAAAGAGAAAAACAAATTACAAAATAATACTTAGTAGGTGCGGGGCCAAGACATACTTCAGGACAGTATGGAATCAGAAACTTCTTGAAATGATAGTCCCGATACGGTTTGAGCTTATGAAGGCTCTCATAAAACCTGTTTATGAAGAGGGGAAAGGCTATATCTGCGAGATTTCAAGAGAAGCAATCGATTTGCTTGAGTTGAACGCTGAACGGGTAGTACGGTCAAGGGAAACATATGATCAGCTTTTTGATGAAGAAGAGGAAACAGAAAAAGAACAATTGAGCAACGGGGGTGAAAATAATTGAACTCACCTCTGAAAAATGCTACCTCCTCACTTAGACTTAAAGGAGGTGATATTTGTATGCTTGGTGGAATCTATTCAGATCAAAGATGTCCAGTATGCGGGGGCAAATTTGTAAATGACGGAAAAAAGGGGTTGTTTTGCATAGAACATCCGAAGGCAGCAGCAACAAGGTTTTCAGTACGATTCAAAGGCGTACACAACAGATTTGACAATTATGATGAGGCTCATCAATGTCTTGAAGGACTCCGATTCAAGTACCGTGAAGGCTCCTTTGATGCAAGGGATTACAAAAAGGATAACCCGTTAGGATTGGAAACACTAATAAACAAATGGCTAGCCGTAAAAAAGGAAACAATCAAAACAAAGAGTTACAACAACCTCAAAAACTATGCGGGCCGGGCAATTACTTCTTTCGGAAATAAAAATATCAAAGAGATTGGTTACGCTGAGATCGAAGATTTTCTCTTTTCGCAAAAAGTCTCCGATAAAACCAGAGCAAATATAAAGTCGGGGCTTCATGATTTTTGGGGCTGGCTCATAAAGAGAAAGATTCTTAAACGGTGGCAAATGCCGGAGTTCCCTGCATGCAAGTTTGAACTTGGTTATAGAAAAATCATTGATAAAAATACGCAATGGAATATTTTAGAGGAAATAAAGAAAATATCTTATCACATAAACCCGAAGATATATCTCGGTATAAAGTGGCTGTGCACTTATATATCTGTAAGGCCCGGGGAAATGGTAAAACTTAAAGAAGGGGATATTGACCTTGGGAATGGTTATCTTTTGTTTCCGCACCCGAAGGAAAAAAGACCGAAGGCAGTTCCGATCCTTGACGAAGATATTGAGATATTGAGATCATTTCCCCCGGCGATCCCATCAATCAGTTTTTTCAGGCATACCGGAGGCCTTCAGGGAGTTCTCGAAGGTGAACCGTTCGGAGAAAAGTATTTTTATAAATGGTGGGTCAAGGCATGTAATAATCTCGGAATCGAGGGCGTTGATCTATACGGCGGCACTCGTCACAGCTCAGCAAGAGCATTGAGGAAGCATAGAACACCGGAAGAGATAAAAAGGGCCACCATGCACAGCACTAACAAGGCGTTTGAAAGATACTTTCAGATTGAAGCAGATGACATAAGAGAAGTTTACCAAGACTCAATCCCTGGTAAAAAACTGGTAAAGAATCCTGACCACTCCTTACCAGCTAAGGTGTTGAATTTAAAGGGTTAACTTGGTGGAGGCGGCGGGAGTCGAACCCGCGTCCGAAAATATTCCACTGGAGTTTCTACGTGCATATCCTTTGATTTACATTCGCTCCTGAAAACTCCCAAAGGCCGGATTGATCAGTCGCTATCCTGTTTAGATCTCGCCTTACTCCCTCCAGGAAAGAGAGCTCAGCCAGCCCGCCTGTATGACGCCCTCATCCGACCCGGCAGACATGGTCGGGAGACCGGTAGCCGTCTAAGCGGCTACAGCGTAATCGTAGTTATCTGCGATTATGTTTTCCTACCTGTTTAACGAGGCCTGTAGGAACCTCGGCACGCTGCTACAGCTTCACCTATCCCCGTCGAAACCGTGACGCCCCCATTTAAAAGATCGTAAATTGCGTTTAAGAGTATAGACATTTTTACCACTCAAGTCAAGGAAGCAACGGGATTACCAGCCCCTGTTTTTCGCGCTCATGTCTCTCTGCGCATCCCGCATATCGTCCCTTCTTCTGATATCCTCCCTCTTGTCATATAGCTTCTTGCCCTTTCCGACACCGATCTCCAGCTTTACTTTTCCGTTTTTGAAATACATCTTCAGGGGAATAAGCGTCAAGCCTCTCTCGTTTGACTTTCCGTAGAGCTTTTTTATCTCTCTCTTATGCAGCAACAGCTTGCGAACCCTCAGGGAGATATGGTTGGAACGGTTGCCGTGGGAATAGGGACTTATGTGCATATCATAGACAAAAACTTCCCCATTCTTCACCTGCGCATAGCTGTCCTTCATATTCCCTCTGCCTTCGCGGAGAGCCTTCACCTCGGTTCCGGCAAGGACAATCCCCGCCTCATAGGTATCATCTATGAAATAGTTGCGCCTTGCCAGCTTATTCTGACATATAATCTTTTCAGAGGTTTTATTCTTTTTTGCCATCATGCCACTCTCTTATCACTCCGCGGACATTTCATATAAAGCGTGACCATCCGCGTCATGTCCCGGAAGATAATCCATTTTCACATGACTCATCGACTTGAAGATGTTTTCGCGCACATCCTTATTATCTCTCTCCATATCATCCAGAAGTCTCTTTATATACACCCTGCGTGAGATTTTGCTTGTAGGACACCCGTTTTCAATCACGGAAATGTTTTTCTCCTTCGCATACTTCTTGACCAGTGTTTCCCTGATATATGCGAGAGGCCGGATAATGTGAAACTTCCCCCCGAACACAGACTGATCGGGCATCATTGTACTGATCTCCCGGCCATAGAACATATTTATAAGCAACGTCTCTATAATATCGTCTTTATGGTGCGCAAAGGCTATCTTGTTGCACCCGTTTTCGTTTGCTATCTCGAATATCCTTTTCCTTCTCATCCTTGAACAAAGAAAACATGGATTCTTCTTGTTGTAATCGCTGTGCGCCAGGGGCCCTATATCGGTCTTTTCCATTATATACTCATGCCCGTTTTTTCTCAGATAATTATCCAGCTCAGCGTACCCCCGGTATTCCTCATCGAAGCCCAGATCTATATTAACCGCCAGCACCGAAAATCGCGGAAGAAACACCATGCGGGTATTGAGAAGATCAAGAAGCGCAAGGCTGTCCAGACCACCCGAAACACCAACCAGTACCCGGTCACCTTCTCCGATCATACTATAATCCATAGCGGCCTTTTCCAGCCACTTTTTGAGATGCAGATAGAGTTTTGTGTCTTTTTCTCTTGACAAAATTTCTTCCCTCTCGGGATATTCTTTAAAAAAATGGACATCAACGAACCCCGTGACTGATACTGCATTGTCTTATCACAAAAATTAAATCTCACGCAAACAGGAAATAGCTTCAGTGGTTGTTTTGAGACAGGGGGTGACGTAATCAGATTGCATTAACACCTTGAAAATTCCTTCTTATAAGTATAATAGAGTGTGAGAAGAAGGAACAGCCCTGTATTTCTTGAAAATTTTAAACAGGAGAGAAACTATGACAGAGATTATTGATGTATACGCAAGAGAGATACTTGATTCAAGGGGAAACCCCGCCGTGGAGGCGGAGGTAACTCTCAGTTCGGAAATAGTGGGAAGAGCGTCCGTTCCGTCCGGGGCATCGACGGGAGAACACGAGATGCTGGAACTCAGAGACAACGATAAGGAAAGATATCTGGGAAAGGGCGTACAAAAAGCCGTCGAGAATGTAACTTACAAAATAGGACCCGAGATAATAGGCATGGACTGTCTCTTTCAGAGAGAAATCGATCAGACCATATTGGAGCTCGACGGAACAGACAACAGGAGTTCCCTCGGCGCTAACGCTATACTGAGCGTATCGCTTGCCTGTGCCAGGGCGGGCGCGGAGGCAACGGGGCTTCCCCTTTATAGATATATAGGAGGAGCTTCCGCCAAAGACATTCCTATCCCCATGACTAACATCTTGAACGGTGGACAGCACGCTGATAACAACGTGGATATACAGGAATTCATGATTATGCCTGTGGGTGCCCCCGATTTCAGGGAGGGCATCAGGATGTGCAGCGAAGTTTTTCATCATCTCAAGTCTGTTCTTCGGGAAAAGGGTTACAGCACGGCAGTGGGAGACGAGGGAGGGTTCGCTCCAAACCTGAAATCCAACGAAGATGCCTTGTTACTCATCATGAAAGCTATTCAGAAAAGCGGGTATTCACCGGGCAGTGACATATTTATCGCCATCGACTCGGCCGCAAATTCATTCTACCTGGACGGGAAATATACGCTCTCCGCGGAGAGAAAACCAGACAAAACATCCGAGGAGCTTATCGCTTTCTACAGTGACCTGGTCGAGAGGTACCCGATTATATCTATCGAAGACGGGCTTGCTGAAGATGACTGGGAAGGGTGGAAGATGATGACGGACAAGCTGGGTGCAAATATCCAGATCGTGGGAGATGACATCTTCGTCACAAACAGGGAAAGACTTGAGAAGGGTATATCCCTCGGCGTGGCCAACTCCATTCTGATCAAACTCAACCAGATAGGCACACTGACAGAGACCCTGGAGACCATTGAACGGGCAAAGGAAGCCGGATACACCACCGTTGTATCCCATAGGTCGGGCGAGACGGAAGACACCTTCATGGCCGATCTCGCAGTCGCGATGAACTGCGGCCAGATCAAGAGCGGCTCCGTTTCCAGGAGTGAACGTCTTGCAAAATACAACCAGCTTATCAGGATAGAGGAAGAACTGGGAGATCAATCGGTATACAGAGGGAAAGGCGCCTTTTACAGCATACGCAAGGGGTAAGAGGAAAGGGATCAGGGATCTCAAAACCCAAAACTGAGGCTACTACATTATAAATTTAAACAATTTTCGTCTAAGGGATTCCAGCGAACCTTTGTTATTCAGGGAAAGGAGTTTCGCGCCCTTATCGCCTTCGCTTACGGACACTGATATCGCGCCACTATCCATAAAGAACTTCAAGGCATTCTTGTAATTCGACTGGGAAAGAGCCTCCGTTTTGGAGATTTCCCCCTTTTTATATATCTTTGAACCGAGTCTCTGAATTTTTTTAACAAGATCCTTTTCCTGTCTTGCCTTGTTTTTCAGGTATACGCACCCTCTGGCCGCAATCCAGTAGGACTCAAGATAATTCTGTATGAGTCCCGCAAACCACTGGAGAAGGGCACGCCCCTTTCCGGTCACCTCTATGGATGTCTCGTCACCATCTCCATGAATAAGGATCATATTTCTGTCACACGCGTACGAAACAACTCTATTTACCTCTTCGAGATCGTCCGCATTGTTGTCATATATAAATTCATGTTTGAACAGATCCTTGAAAAAGCCGTAGTCTTCCATAATCTCAGAAATAGATATCCTGTTACCCTCATCAGACAGGATCGAGATAGATACAAAAGAAAAGGAAACAAAAGAATGAAGTATGTTATTCTTGTGATATTCGAGATTCAATCTCTTGCCCTCATCCACAGAGTATATCGTTTCTTCGAACTCATCTTCCTCATCATCCTCTTCCGGTCCAGCCTTAGATATAAAACCGGACGATTCAAACATTCCCAGAGCATCGTTAAGAGCTTTTTCTTTACTGGCAAATGTGGATGAGAATTTTGCTTTCCTGTAGGTAAGATAATCATAAAACTCATTCAGAATATCCATCAGGTCATCATGCGATATTCCTCTTCTGTAGTAGCATAGGAGTCCCGCTGCTACTAAGGAGGACGGCGATATGACAGAAACCTTGTTTATTTCATTAACAATTTCATATCCCATTCTTCTATAGAGAGCTCTCCTTTCCGACAAGGTCATATCTTCAATAGAAACCTCGTGGGAAGCAAGATACGATTTGAGCAGCATCGGCTCCCCCACATTCATGTAAACACTCCCGTAACGTTTTCTGAGAACTCTCCTGCTCTTTATCAGGGATAATATTTTTTCCTTTTCCTTGCTGCCACCCTCCAGTTCTTTCAGGTATGACTTTTCTTCTATAACCCTGTCATACCCTATAAAGATTGGAACTATCGCAAGATCGTCAAAACTTGCTTCTCTGTATGCCTGCATTGTCATTGAGAGGAGACCGTATTTCGGCATAACCATCTTGCCGGTACGGCTTCGCCCACCTTCAATAAAGAATTCTACAGGGTGACCCTCCTCCAAAAGCGTTTTGATGTATCTGGAAAGAACCTCTCCGTAAAGAATGTTGTCTCCGATAGTTCTCCTGATAAAGAAGGCTCCAAGATTTCTGAATAAGTATCCCAAAGGCCAGAAGCTGAGATTGGCGCCGGCGGCAATAAAAGGGAGTTGTATGTTATTATAGTAAAAGACATAGTGGATAAGGAGATAGTCTATGTGGCTGCGATGACATGGTATTACAACAAAAGGCATCTTTTTGGAAATGTTTCTCATCTTCGAAAGACCCTCTTTGTCTATGATCACACCGTCATATATATTGTTCCATAACCATGTAAGTATCTTATCCATAATACCCACATACGTATCATTATAACCTGCGGCTATCTCAAACAGATATTTCCTTGCTCTTCCGGTAATCGCACTGTAACCCTCTTTCCCGGTCGAGGCCATATCCTCCATGAACTCTACAAGCTTCGGGTCTCTCATCGCCATACTGACAATCTCTTCCCTCGACTTGAGAACAGGCCCCACAATGGATTTTTTTTCCTCATCGATCCTGTCTATAAGCTTTCGTCTCAATAGATAGTTGATGGTTTCTTCGGTCTTTCCTTTATTGTCTTCCAGAAATTCCGCAAGGTTCACGGGTTCCGAGAACACAACAAAGGCTTTTTTATAGTACCTGAAAAAGGTTACAACCCTCCTTAACACTCCCGGATTTTCAGTCTCCCCGAACAACAAATCCATCAGACCTTTATCCTGCTTTTCCCTTCTGCGCCCGTATGCAACAAGTTGCGGTACCAGAAAAACAGGAATATCCATATCTCGTTGAGCATCAATCAGTTGATTGAGAGGATCTTTCGCACTTATCTCCCCGATAGACTCCGAACCCCGGAGATATACTACAGAGCTCTCTTTGTCGTTTGTTATTCTTTTCAGATACTCATTCCGGAAGGAATTGTGGAGAAATCGCGAAATGATTGTTTTGAAGGCATCCTGGAATGGCTGCCAGAGAATCATGTTAATTCCATGACAATAGGTGGGTCTTTTGATGTCCACCCTGTCCAGTATGTTCCGGAGTATCAGACAGTTCAACTGGCTTTTGTTCTTCAGGGCATATACAACCACTCCTTTTCCCGAAAGATTTTTCAGTCTCTCCAGCTCTTCTTCGTCTGCCTTCACCCTGGATAGAGTTGTATTGAGAAACCAAAACAGCCTGAATCTCTTTTCCCTGTAAAAAAGGCCACTGTAATACTCACCTATCCGGCTGCCAAATGATTCCCATCCTGATTTGATTGTCATAATGCCACTTCGGTTCCTTATGCACTGGCACAGGTTCCCATCTTCAAAGCTCTCGGGATGTCTACCAGTTAACCGGACAAAATTCCGAGAATTTCTTAGTCATGTAATCCTTTACATATTCCTTAATCTCACTGGCTGTAGAAAAGGCCATAACTTCTTTCAACAGTTTTTCCGATTCTCCGACCGTTGAATTTCGTATTATATTCTTCACACGGGGTATTGCCAGTGGCGTCATGCTCAGTCCATCCAGTTTGAGACCGAGCAGAATGGGCGTGCACAATGGGTCACCAGCCATCTCGCCACACATGGCAACTTTTATCCCTGCATTATGCCCCGCATCGACAACCTGTTTGATCATTCTTAATATAGCGGGATGAAGCGGTTCATACAGATATGTAACACGTTCATTGACCCTGTCAATCGCAAGCGCGTATTGTATCAGATCATTAGTGCCGATACTGAAAAAATCCACCCTTTCCGCCAGTTGATCCGCTATGATCACCGCAGACGGAACCTCTATCATAATGCCTATTTTTATGTCTTTATTAATGGGAATCCCACCGGATATAAGCTCTTCTTTTATCTCATCAATTATGTTTCTGGCATCCACAATTTCCTTCACCCCGGAAATCATGGGAAGCAAGATACCCACATTGCCATAGACGCTGGCACGTAATATAGCTCTTAGCTGTACCTTAAAGAGCTCAATTTCCTGGAGACAGAATCTTATTGCCCTCAGCCCCATCACAGGATTCATTTCTTTGGCCAGCCCTGCATCGGAAATAAACTTGTCACCTCCCAGGTCGAATGTTCTGATAGTGGCCCACTTGATTCCTTCACCCTCTATAACTTTTTTATAATTGGAGAGATGCTCTTCTTCCGAGGGAAGCTGCTCCTTGTTGATATAGATAAATTCCGTCCTGTAAAGACCTATACCATTGGCCCCGTGGAATACTGCCGAGGGGATTTCTTCGATAAACTCTATATTTGCCCCCACACCCACACTATGGCCATCCACTGTCACCGCAGGAAGATGCGCATCCTTGAGCAGATCTTCTTCCATTACGAGGTAGTGTCTTTTTTTGTCTTCGTATCTCTTTACTACCTCCGGGTCGGGATTTATAATAACAACACCCGCAGTGCCGTCAACGATGATCGTATCACCCGTGTTTACCTCTCCGGTAACTTTTTCGAGCCCGACAACCGCAGGTATCCCTATCGATTTTGCCACAATCGCGGTATGAGAAGTTTTTCCGCCCATATCCGTGGCAAAGCCCATAATCTTGCGGGTCGCCATCTGAACAGTGTCAGCCGGTGAAAGGTCTTTTGCGACGATGACAACCTCTTCCCTGATATCAGAGATTTTCTCATGTATCTTTCCGGACAAATTTCTCTGTATTATCTGCCCCACATACTCTACATCCCTGATGCGTTCTCTGAGATAATCATCCTCTATCTTATCAAACATCTCTCTGTGTTTAGAGATCGTCATCTTCAACGCCCATTCCGCGTTAACACGATGATCCCCTATGTTCTTTATGGTATTCTCGATAAAGGCCTTATCATTGAGTATCATGACATGAACATCAATAAGCAGCGGTCCTATCCCCTCACGATCTTTAAGACCCCCCTTTATGTCCAACAATTCCTGCTCCGACTTTCCGAGGGCTTTTTTGAGCCTCTCTATTTCCCTGGAAATAGATTCGCCATCACTCAACTTGTAGAGCGTCTCCTTGACATCCTGCCGGTTAAAAACATAGACGCTCCCAATTACTATGCCCGGGGAAACCCCAATACCCCTCAGGGCAACTATTGTTTTCAGCTCATTTTTACTCAATTACTCTTCTCCAAATTTATTTTCTACGAGCTCTACGAGTTCTCTCATAAGATCATCCGCGTCTGAACCATCAGCTTCAACTGTAATGCGACTTCCCATGGGACACGCAAGGGTCAATATCCCGAGAATACTCCTGCCTTCGACCTTTCTTCCATTTTTTTTAAGAAACACTTTCGATTCATATTTGCTCGATACATTTACTATCTTGGCAGAAGCCCTCGCGTGAAGTCCCAGCTTATTCTTTAGAGTAACTGTTCTTGTCTTTTTCATCTTACATGACACCACAAAAAAAATACTATGAGAGAAGATCCCATGAAAGGGTATCCATTGAGGGTAAAAAACTGAACCCATTCAACTCTGAAGCCCACGGATGGTAAAGTAGCATGTTTAACACATCCAGTCAATTACCAAGGGCATCTGCCCACAGGTGAAGTGATTTTTTTATTGACACGGCATATTTTATTTGTTAGGAAGCGCGCCAGTCTATTCGGAGCATTTGCAACTTTCGGGGCACTTGCGGTATGGTGGCCCGATTTTTTTCGTTCGATAGATATTTAACCAAGAAAGGGAGACCGATACCCATGCTTTGCCAAACTATCAAAGAAGGCACTGAATGTGTTTTCATGACCAAGAAGGGGTGCGATTTTAACGGAGGCAGTTGTCATCCGATCATTGACAAGTGCGAAGGATGCAGTAAGTGCGTGGAATATCCTGCCGGAAAATACTGCGCTATTTACCCTGATCCTGCGGGGAAATGGGCTATTGGAGGATGTCCATCAGCAACACACATAGAAAGGACTGCTGAAGAAACGTCCCAGAAAATTAACCCGTTGAAGGCGTCAAAAAGAGGATCAAGAAGATAATTCCCGCAGAAAAATTTCACGGTGGGTTCTAATTGAAGCGTTTTATTTAAAACAAAAGGCCGGCTAAAGCTAACACCTTTAACCGGCCTTCTCATACGCATTTCAAGCGATCTTGATACTTAACCGACAATCTTTTTTATTTCCTTTAATTTCCTTTTGATGTCAATCAGCCTGACATTTTCATCAGAGGAATGGTTGCCCCCCTGATTTATATCAACCAGTTTTTTCCTGGCCCCAGCTATGGTAAACATCTCTTTATACAGCAGATTTTTGATTGTCAGTAACTGCTCTACGTCTTGTCTTCTGTAGAGACGTTGATCTGATCTCGTCCGCGCGGGCCTCACGGCCTTGAATTCCGACTCCCAGTACCTGACAACGTAAGGTTCTACGCCCAGTATCTTACTTACCTCACCGATACGGAAATAATTCTTGTCAGGAATAACCATAATAGAGGACCCGTAAAATCCAAGACAGGATAATCATTCAGATCATTATACGTTTAATGCTTTTTTTAACACCTGGCTAGATTTAAAGGTCAGGACTTTCCTGGCCGTTATCTCTATTTCCTCGCCGGTCTGGGGGTTTCTTCCCTTGCGGGCCTTTTTTTCTCTGAGGCTCAATTTGCCAAACCCGGAAATCTTTACATCTTCACCTGTGGCAAGGGTTTCTTTTATGATATCAAATACTGACCCCACTAAGCGGGCAGAATCACCCTTGGAGATACCTATTTTCTCATGTACATTCTTTATGATATCAGCTTTTGTCATTTTTCCCTCCCTGGTTCTCGTATTTAAATTTCCAGCCCCCGGATCTTTGCGCCCGTGTGTTCCACTATCTTTTTTACGAGCCTGTCATGGGCTCTGTCAACCTCACCGTCGGTCAGGGTTCTCTCGGCCGAACGATATGTGAATCTTACAGCAAGACTCTTCATTCCGTCTGAAATCCCTTTTCCAACATATACATCAAATATATCCGTACACTCAAGTAATTTTTCTTCCTCTTTGAAGACAAGATCCAATATATCTTTTCCTTCGGCGGCTTCATCCACCATAAACGCGACATCTCTTGAAACAGACGGAAACTTTGGAATATCTCTATAGATTAATTCCTCGCGGGCAAGAAGAGCAACCTCCCGGAGATCAAGCTCGAAAACCACAGTCTTTCCCTTTATATCCATCCTCTCAAGGACATCGGGATGAACATCACCCAGAAATCCAATAACCCGGCCGTCCGACATAATAGAACACGACCTTCCGGGGTGAAGAAAGGAGAGGTCGCAATCGGACTTGAACCGGATATCACGAATCCTCAAGGCATCAAACAGATTTTCCACACATCCCTTGAGGTCGTAAAAATCGGACTGTAATCCGTCATCAAAGTGCCAGGACCTGTCATATCTGGAACCGGTGACAAGGCCTCCCAATCTTTCATTCTCCACTGGCAATTCTTCACCGATATCCATAAATGTTTTCCCCATTTCGAATATCCGAAGATCATAACTGCCGGCGCTGACATTTTTTTTCATTGTTTCCAGGAGACCATATACAAGGCCCGTTCTCATGACAGACATCTCTTCGCTGAGGGGATCTTTAAGTTTTATCACCCTGCGCCCCTCATCGTTTATGTTTAGCCCCAGGACATCCGCCGATGACGGGGTTGTGAAACTGTAATTTATAACTTCCGAATAGCCATAACCGTTGAATATGGTTCTTATCCTGTTTTCAAGTATCCTCTTATTATTCAAAGTTCCTGTTCCAGATGAAAGCTCAGGAAGAGAAGTCGGAATATTCCCGTAACCATGGATTCTGGCTATCTCCTCAGTCAGATCCACCTCCCTTGAGATATCCACTCTGAAAGTGGGAGGTGTTACAAGATATCCTCCCTCTTTATTGTCCTTCACCGTCATCTCAAGTTTTTCAAAGATATCTTTCATCTCCCCGGCACTGATCTGTGTGCCCAAGACCCTGTTCAGTGTCTCCGGACGCAGGGGTATATCCCTTACCATTTCCATTTTCCTGGGATATTCATCGATATAACCCTTGCATATGGAACCACCCGACAGATCGGCTATCATCTGAGCGGCCCTGTCAAGAGCGCGCACAATTCCCTCAGGATCGATCCCCCTCTCAAAACGAAAGGCCGCGTCTGTACCCATCCCCATAGATCTCGCGGATTTACGGATGGAGGAAGGGTTAAAATAGGCACTTTCGAGAAGAACATCTTTTGTGTCCTCTTCAACCTCGGACTCAAGCCCGCCCATTATGCCGGCAACCGCGACCGGTTTAACACCGTCACATATCATAAGTGTATTGGCGCTGAGTGTTCTTGGCTTCTCATCCAGCGAAACAAACTTTTCACCTTCCGTCGCGCCTCTTACAACAATTCGTCCTTCCTCAAGAGATCTGAAATTAAATGCGTGCAGTGGTTGACCATATTCCATCATGACAAAATTCGTTACATCAACAATATTGTTGATCGAGCGCAATCCCGCTGCTTCAAGTCTCATCCGTATCCATGCCGGAGAAGGCCTTATTTCAATATCCTTTATAAGCCTTGCGGTATATCTGGGGCATAGCCCGGGATCAAGTATATCTACAGAAGTCAGGGTTGCTATATCCTCCTCGCTCTCATCGAATTTTATATCCGGGTATCTGATTTTCCCCCCCGTCATGGCCGCTATTTCTCTCGCTATACCTATCATGCTCAGACAATCTGAACGGTTGGGCGTAATAGATATCTCGAGTGCAACATCTTCCAAGTTAAGGGCCACCGTCAGATCTTCACCAAGCTTGAGATTGCCGGGAAGCATCATTATGCCTGTTGTATCTTCGCCTATCCCCAACTCCTCTTCGGAGCACAGCATCCCCTCTGATATCTCTCCCCTCAATCTGGAACTCTTTATCGTGTAGCCGCCCGGGATGGTCGCTCCCACTTTCGCTAATGGAACAATATCACCCGCGTCTATGTTTTTCGCGCCGCACACCACCGGAAAGACCTGCTCACCAGTGGAGACTTTACATAAGGAAAGTTTATCGGCGTTGGGATGGGGTTTCACTGAAAGTATCTTCGCGACAACCACGCCACAGAAACCTGGGGTTATCCTGTCTATGGAGTCAACCTCCAGACCGGCCATTGTCAACTTTGCGGCAATCTCTTCCGGAGTTAACTCCACATCAATATAATCTCTCAACCACTTGAGACTGACTAACATCTATATTCACCACCACCGATTAGAAAAGACTAAAACTGCTCCAGAAATTTCCTGTCATTCTCGAAAAACAGACGAATATCCGATATGCCGTATTTAAGCATCGCGATTCTCTCCACACCGAGACCGAAAGCAAAACCTGAGATTTTTTCGGTATCATAGTTCACCGTTTTGAAAACCTCAGGATCAACCATCCCGCATCCAAGAATCTCTATCCATCCACTGTGCCCGCACAACCGGCAGCCGGCACCCCTGCACATCACGCATTGTATGTCAACCTCGGCACTCGGTTCTGTAAAGGGGAAAAAGCTTGGACGGAACCTTAAAATAGTGTCACTGCCAAACACCTGCTGCAGAAAAGATGTCAGGACACCCTTAAGATCACCAAATGTGACATCCCTGTCAACCAGCAGCCCTTCGACCTGATGAAACATTGGAGTGTGCGAGATATCAGAATCAGGTCTGTATACTTTTCCGGGTGAAATGATTCTCACGGGGGGAGATTGTTTCTCCATTGTCCTGATCTGGACAGGAGAAGTATGGGTGCGCAGGACAACGTTATCGGTCACATAGAATGTGTCGTGGATATCTCTGGCGGGATGATCTTCGGGAATATTAAGAGCTTCGAAATTATAATAAGCCAACTCAATTTCAGGACCTTCCACCACGGAAAATCCCAAGGTTGAAAATATATCGCATATTTCGCCCTCCACCCTTGTTACAGGATGGATTTTCCCATATCTTACGCCCCTTCCGGGAAGTGTCACGTCGATCCTGTCTTTACGCAAAGATCTGTGCTTTTCACCGGATGTTATATCTTCCAGGGTTTTCTCTATCTTTTTCAGAAGGGAGTTCTTTATATCATTGGAAAGCTTACCGAGGACAGGTTTTTCTTCGGGTGCGACATCCTTCAGGCCCCGGAGAAGATCGGTAAGAAGACCCTTTCTTCCCAAGTACCTGGTTTTTATATCAAGAAACTCCTCACCGGTTTTTGCCGAGCGTATCTCCTCGTCAGCCTTTCTCCGCAGATCTTCGAGGGCTTTCTTCACGTAATCTACTCGCCTTTCGCTATACCGGCAATCCTTGAAAAAGCGCCCGGATCATGAACTGCAAGATCCGCAAGAATCTTTCTGTCCAGGTCAACACCCGCGTTCTTTATACCGTTTATAAACCTGCTGTACGAGATACCATTCATACGAGAAGCGGCATTTATTCTCGCGATCCAGAGCTTCCTGAAATTACGCTTTCTTACCCTGCGATCTCTGTAGGAGTATTTCATCGCCCTTTCAACAGCTTCGGTAGCCGTCCGGTACAACCTGCTCCTCGCGCCAAAATACCCCTTCGCAAGCTTTAGAATTCCCCTTCTTTTCTTTCTAGCGTGTATACTTCTTTTTACTCTTGGCATATATATCTCCCCGCTTTACGCATAAGGAATCAGTTTTCTGATTCCGTTCATATCACTTTTATCGAGGAGGCCTGATTTCCTCAAACTCCTCTTCCTTTTGGTTGTCTTCTTGGTCAGGATATGGCTGGAATACGCCTTACTCCTTTTTACTTTTCCCTTCGCGGTTAGGCTAAATCTCTTAGCCGCCCCTCTGCGTGTTTTCATCTTTGGCATTTTATTACTCCTGGTTCGATTATTAAAAAATGGTTACTTCTTCGGAGAAGACAACACCATTATCATATTTCTCCCCTCACGTTTGGGAAACTGATCAACAACACATGCCTCGCCGAGCCTGTTCTTGATCTCCTCCATTATCTGCTTCCCCTTCTCGGCATAAACAATCTCCCTTCCCCTGAACATCATGGTTACTTTCACCTTGTTGTTCTGTTCGAGAAAACGTTGTATGTGACGAAGTTTCACCTGCAGATCGTGCTCTTCTGTCTTAGGTCTGATACGAATCTCCTTCAGCTGGACTGTACTCTGACTCTTTTTTGCCCCGTGAGCCTTTTTGCTCTGCTGGTACATGTGTTTTCCGTGATCCATGATACGGCAAACAGGGGGAGCGGAATTCGGAGCCACTTCGACCAGATCAAGACCCTCTTTTTCCGCCTCGGCCAGAGCATCAGTAAGGGATAGTATCCCCAGCTGTTGCCCGTCAGCGCTGACTACCCTTACCTTGTCAACCCTGATATCTCTGTTGATTCTCGAATGCTTAGCTATGTGTCACCTCCTAAAATTTGACAGCAAAACAACAGTATGACCGGCAGCTATTCATACCTATCACATTTCTCATTCAGGATGGAAATAAAATCCCGGATACTCATGGAACCAAGATTCTTGCCATCCCGCTGCCTGGGCGAAACTGCCCCGGATTCCAATTCTCTGTCACCTATAACCAGCATATATGGAATCTTTTGCATCTGCCCTTCTCTTATCTTATATCCGAGTTTCTCGTTTCTAAAATCTTTTTCGCAACGTACCCCAGCATCCATAAGCTGACTGTAAACATTCTCGCCATAAGGGATGTGCTTGTCGGTCACTGTAAGAACGCTCGCCTGCACCGGCGAGAGCCATACAGGAAATGCTCCCGCGTAATGCTCAATCAGGATTCCCATGAACCGTTCTATCGCTCCCAAGATAACCCTGTGGAGCATAACAGGCCTGTGCTTTTCTCCATCCGGTCCGATATATGATAAATCAAACCTCTCAGGAAGAGCAAAATCACACTGTATGGTGGCACACTGCCACTTTCTGCCGAGGGCGTCTCTCAGCTTGAAATCTATCTTGGGACCGTAAAATGCGCCGTCCCCTTCATTAATATCATATGTTATGTCATTATCTTTGAGCGCCTGCTTCAGGGCATCTGTTGCCAGTCTCCAGTCTTCATCAGATCCTATCGAATCTTCCGGCCTTGTACTCAGTTCTACCTCGTACTCAAAACCGAATACACCCATTGAATAATCTACCAAGTCCGCGATTGCCCTGATTTCCACGTTCAGTTGATCGGGCGTACACAAAATATGGGCGTCATCCTGCGTGAACTGACGCGCCCTCATGAGACCATGCAGAACACCTGTTTTCTCATGCCTGTGAACTGTCCCCAGTTCGAAATATCTCAGGGGCAGATCTCTGTAACTCCTTATCTTCGACTTGTATATCAACATGTGGGCGAGACAGTTCATCGGCTTTATGCCGTATAACTGTTCGTCAACCTCGGTGAAATACATATTCTCCCGATAGTGATCGAAATGCCCGGATTTCTTCCATAGATCACCTTTCAGGATCTGCGGACCCATTACTATATCATAACCGCGTTTCAGATGCTCTCTTTTTTCCCAATCCTCTATGATCGTCCTCAAAAGAGCGCCTTTCGGGTGAAAGATAACCAGTCCCGGCCCCGCCTCATCATTTATCTGAAAAAGATCAAGTTCCCTTCCCAGCCTGCGGTGATCCCTTTTTCTGGCCTCCTCCACCAGCCTGAGATAGTTGTCCAGTTCCTCCTGCGTGGCAAATCCGGTGCCATAGATACGCTGAAGCATTTTGTTCTTTTCATTTCCGCGCCAGTATGCCCCGGCAACACTCAGGAGCTTAAAGGCCCGAACCATCCCCGTTGAAGGTATGTGAGGACCCCGGCAGAGATCGACAAACCCCCCCTGGCTGTACAGGCTCACATCGGTGACATCATCGGGAAGATCGTTCAGCAGTTCAACCTTGTACTGCTCACCTTTGTCCTTGAAGAAAGAAACCGCCTCTTCTCTGGACATCTCCCTGCGGATAAAAAGATAGTCGGCAGAAATAATCTCATGCATCTTTTTCTCTATCCTGTCGAGATCTTCAGGGGTAAAGGTGTTGGAATATTCAAAATCATAGTAGAAGCCATCTTCTATCGAGGGACCTATGGTCACCTTGACACCTTCGAATATTTCCTGCACGGCCTGGGCCATTATATGTGATATGCTGTGCCTCAACACACCCAGACCATCCTCGGAGGATATATCGACAAGCTCTACTGATACATCTTCCTCCATGGGATAGCCCAGATCCACCATTTCGCCGTTAATTCTGGCCGCTACGGTGGACGCGAAAACATTTTCATACTTGGAAGAAATTATCTCCCTGACAGTTCTCCCTGACGGGCATGTCGCAACAGAGCCATCCGAAAATTTTACATTAATATTCTTCACAACAATATCCTGAGGCGATAAAACCACGACTCAACTATTTCATAAAAACTACTGTAAAAACATGACAAAAAACCGAATCATGTCATCATAAAAACAGGAAGATCAGGAAAACACGAAATGTATCAGCCCCTGATCTTCTAAAAGAAAGGACATCATAATTATCAATGCCCTTCGCGCATGCATAAATGGTAGGCACGCAGGGATTTGAACCCTGGACCCCCACCGTGTCAAGGTGATGCTCTCCCCCTGAGCTACGTGCCTATACCTGAAAGGACTAAACCACCTAACAATAAAAAGGTCTTCTGTCAAGAAATATTATAAAAAGTCTATGAGTTGTTTACGAATTTTATGCCTCTGGCAATATAGTTCAATCCGGAAACCACTGTAAAAAAAGCTGTGATCCAAAAGAATGTCTCAATCATCAAATGATTAATATGCCCGGGTATACATCTGGACATGAGCACGAGAAAAACCGTAAATAATTGCAATACTGTTGTCGCTTTGCTCACATAGGCGGGGCGTATCTCGAAAGAAACCGACATAAGAAAAAGCAAGGACACGCCAACCAGGATTACGCAATCCCGGCTTATGACAATCACCGCAAGCCAGCCGGGGATAATGTCCAGAATTGACAGAGCGACAAAAGCTGTTATTATCAGCGCTTTGTCTGCCAGTGGATCCAGGTATGAACCCAGAACCGTCTGCTGCTTCAATATCCTTGCCAGAAATCCATCCAGGCCGTCTGTTACACCGGCAATAGCAAAGACTGCAAGGGCGTAAGAAAAGAAACCCTGCATCAGAAGTATGACAAAGACCGGAACCAGTATTATGCGAATCAAGGTAAGCATGTTGGGGATATTCATAAACTACAGCCCTGCTCCCCTACCATAATTTCCAAAAGCTCTTTTCAGGGGACGCATCTCCCACAGAATCAGGACCATCGGGGAGGCTGGAAAGGGTTTCATCAACAATTTCCCTGATAGCCGGCTCGTAAGACTGGCATGCCTTCAGCTCAAGCCTCTTTTTGGTAAAATCATAGTGCCTGTCCACCACGCTGTATCTGGAACTCCAGAGGGTTGTTCCGGTTCTCCCATCTTTCAATTCCAGGGAAACAGAAACAGTTGTGGGTGCATAAACGCTGATAAAAGAGGTCTTCCACTCAAGCAGGGTACAGTACATGACGGCATCTACACCCAACCGCTTCCCGACAATCTCGAGCGGAAGGTTGCATTCGCGATTGGCTTCGATGTTCCACCCACAGTCCGTAGTCAATTTCTTGTCTACCATATCGAGGGGTATCCTGGGATATCCCTTGAAATACAGTTTTTCAAGTATCTCTTCCCTCAGGAGTTGCGCCGCCTGTTTGTCATTTGTCTTGTTGTCAACTGGCAACAGGGCAATGAGCCTTATCCCCCTCTGATCATAGTCCGGAACAATTGTGTGGGGAATCCCGGAAGCACATCCCGTTATGACACAGGCAGTAACACACAATAGAAAAGTCCTCTTTAATTTATAAATCAATCTTTTACTCCTTCACCAGGTTAAGTTTTATGATATCCGGGGTAACATCGGTCACATACAGCGAAAAATCCTTAAAATCCTTCACTATCAGTTTGTTGGCAAGCCCGGTGGCATCCCCCTGCACGTCGACGTCCATCACTACCACATCCGACCCCATCCTTCGCAGACGCACGGCATCCACCCCTTTTATATCTGTTTCCAATGTTTCTCTAATCATCTTGAAATCACTGTGTTTTTCTATTCCACTCACCATAACCATGACAACCATCGTTATATACTCTTCCGGTTGCCACTCGTCTGTGAGAACACCCAATGTTCCAAGATCATTCTTTATGTCTCCCACCGACAGGGAAACCCTCACTCTGACCCTGTAGAGATCATCTTCCATGCCCTCCTTCAGAATCCTGTACTCTTGTATATAGTCCTCCGATTTTGAATAAATATTGTCATCTATGACATCAGCGTTATCTGCCTCGACATCCTCAGATATGAGCATGAGAACCGCCTGCCGCACAGCCTTTCTCATCGAATTGTCTATTGCATGGTCTCGCGCCGGTGTCCTGTCACCATCAGATACAACGTATGTTCCCTCGGTTTCAATCCTGATGGTATCGGGACTGGAGAACGCACACAATGGATAAAGCACAAAGAAAAACAGGGTTGCAGGCAGTAATATATAATAAAATGAGCTTTTCAAGAGTCCTCCTCTTTGCCAAAACCGCGTGCCTGCTCGCCCGGGCTCTCTTTTAACTTGTCTATCTCTTTCCTTATAACCTTCTCGGCGATAGAGGGAAACATTTCCCTGGCAACTCTTTCCGCAACCCTTGAAACTGCCTCCATAATTTTATCATCCGGGATACCAACCGGTAAGGTCTCCCCAGAGCCTCCTTCAACCACATCCACCAGATCATATATCTCGTCGTCTTTCGTCAATTCCCTGCCGTCTTCATCCATAAGGTGACCTCCCGATCGTTCGGTTAATCAAATCCTTTGTATAACCGTCAAACACTCCCTGATCGCCCGTGAGGTTATCATACCACTACAAACAGTTCAAGGATTTCTCACTTCGATTTGTCGGAGTGAGAACCTGAATAGATTTCCAGGTTATTTAACAAAAAAAGTTTCGGGCGGAGACATCTTCAGTGAGCTTCAGGTTTTGAAAATCGTGAACCGCTGAACCGGGTGAGCACCGGACAGAAAAAGGCCAGAGGCAAAAGCCTCCGGCCTTTCAATTGTTTTTACACTGTACGAACTACGGGAAAACATCCGCGAAACTACAAATGGTAATATTTTCCCGAGATCTTTCTGCTAATCTTCGTCGTCATCATAATGCGGCCCTTCAGCCCCTTCCGGAACTTCCGCCTCGATCGAACGGGTGATCCCCTTCGAAAGCAGGGCGGAAATAAGGAAGAGAATAGTCATCGCGATAATGAGAATCAGGATTATCGTTTTCATCCACGCACTCGCCTCTTTTTCTATCTTCTGCGAGGTCACCAGTGCCATCTCATTAAATTTGTCAACATCCAGTCCCATCCCGACCCATCCGAATCCAGCAGGTTCTGGATAATTTGCCGAGTAAAACGGTATCGGCGCATAAGCGACAAACTTGGTGTGACCGCCGAATTTATAGATTTTACTTCCCGAATGACCCGCGGCTGCGTCCTTTGCAACCTCAGGCAGCGCCGGATCCATGAAACCCAGCAAGAAGAGATTCAAAACCCCCTCGCCTTTCTCCGTCATAATATCCAGCGTCTCACTCGTAACAGGCGGAACAGGCGTTCCATCCGCATATAGACCAGCTATATTGTAATCATCCGGATGCGATATAATGAGACCCCTGTCATCAACCATATATGCATAGTTTCCCGTCGATGAATCCGACTCAAATACGTAGCCGGACTGGGTTGGTATAATCTTATCTGTAAATCTTGCAAGGTGTCTCACATCAAGGGCAAGGGCAACAAGCCCCGCAAACCCCTGTTTATCATACAGAGGCGTCGCAAAACGAATGATACCCTCAAATCGCTTTCCCTTCTCAAAATCAGCCCGGTTCACATACCAGCCGGTGACATGAGATACATAGACATCGCCCTTGTCAAGATTTTGTGTCTCAGCAAAATAATCTTCCGACTTATAGATCGTATTTACCGGATCACTGATATTTACCAGCTTGGACTCCGGCGCCACTTCCCCGTCGACAATCTTGATAACCTCATTACCCGCTTTGTCTACCAGGGCCATCTCCACGTACACCGGCTCTGAAGATTTAACGATCTTCCCATCCTTCTTTATCCAGAGAGCCTGTCTGTTTTTCAGCATAAATTCTTTGTACGTCTCTGCATCTGCCGGCAGGATTGTCGCCACCAGTGTATCTTTCTCGCATTCCTGCAGGAAAGAGGCAACATTCTCAGCTATAACAGCAGTACGCATTGCAATTTCTTCCTGCGCCTTTTGATCAAGAACAGCTGCCGCCCCTTTCTTCGATGTATCCCCTAATTGAAAGATGCCGTTGGCTATCAAAAAAGATACCAATAATAAGGGGATGACGATAAGCAGGAAGAATATTCTCGCTACGGTGAAAAGCTGCTTATCCTTTTTAGTTTCTGACATTTTCATCTCCCCCTGACTTTTGTTAATTTTGGAGTTAGTTATTCAACATTAGTTAACCCCAAATTAAACTCACGTAAGGGTTTGCATAGAGAAGAACAAGAGAAATAACGAGGGCATATATGGCAATCGATTCCGCCATGGCCATACCAACCAGCATTGTCATCATAATCTTTCCCTGGACGCCCGGATTTCTTCCGACCGCGTTACAGGCTCCATTCGCGGCATTACCGATACCCAATCCGGCTCCTATTGTTCCTACAGCAATTGCGAGTCCAGCCGATACCATAGCACCCACGGCAAAGATGACCTTTCCATAGGACCCATCTTCCGGAAGGGCCTCCGCTGCAAACACAACCGGTGAAGATACCAACAAAGCCGCCGTTGCCATCATCAAGGCTGATACCCATTTTACTGATTTTCTTAACATTTTTTTCTCCTTTCCTGATTGATACTTTTTTTATCTGTACTCGGTACAATTTTTTTGAGCATGGTTCCTCTTGAAACCGTTCGTGTTTCTGCAACAGACATGCCATTTATGTATTTATAAATGTTATTCTGTCTAACATAATGTGATTATTGTACATATTATAAATCTCTCATGCGGCACCGGGTAAAATGCCAAGTTGCACACTTTAACATTTTATTAAATCAATCTGATAAATTGAACGAAAGATGAAATGACAAAGATCACGAACCATGATCATGGAAACTCAGATTTTTTCTTATACCCATCCGCAGATAAAGTCAACAAAAGCTCATAATCTTATCAGCTATTTTCATGATTTTTATTGAAAATCAGCATCAAGATCTGTAATATAGAAGAATTAATGGGTTCCGGAGTTAACAAATCAAAGGGGATATTGATAATGCAGGAGATACTGACTGTTATGACCTACTTGGCTGTCTGGCTGATCTGCAGGAAAGTTGTGGGGATCCAGAGCGGATTTGTTACGCTTATTATCTCTCTTGGCGCAGCCGTGTCCGTTTATGTAATTTTCGCCGCCAAGCAATATGAAGGCAGAAAGAATGACGATAAATAACTATGAACAAAACGGGTGATGATAATGGCTACAGGTTTTTCCTGACCAACATAAAAATTCCCGTCTGGCTGACCATAGCAGCGGTCATTACATTCATCCTTATTATGGCTTTCACCGTCAACCATGCACGTGAAAGAGATATCGTAGAACAATTCAGCCGGCAGCAGATGGCCACCGCCAGAGGAACCGCCGCTGGGATAGAAGATCTTATCTCCAGCGTCGAGAAAAGCATGATAATGCTTTCCAGACTACCCTCATGTCCCCCGTGCTCATGCGGCGCGAAAAGCATGGAACCCACCAGGCAACAGAGTATGAAGGTAATCTACGACGATCTGGATGGAAAGGTCGAGTTTATAGCGGTAAAGAATGTGGATGGTGTGGTTACAGCCAACTATCCCCCCTCCATTTTTGAAGGAATAACAGACGAAAGCTTCAAATCCAGTTCTTATTTCCGGGAGATAAAGAAAACGGGAAAAACATATATAGGTGACTTGCAATTGGCATGGGAGGAAGAGGGGGAAAACAGAGTCCAATCTGTGATTATCGCCGTTCCCAAATATGATGCAGAGGGCAATTTCTCCGGAGTGGTATTGGCAGGCCTTTCCCTTCCCGCAATTATCGGCCGCTATACCAAAGTCAAAAGCGAAACATCGGGATGTGGCTGGATAATAGACAGCAAGGGAAACATATTTGTACGTCCCGATAAGACCCATGCTTGCATGGAACTGGAAACACTGGGAACCACAAAAATTCTCGACGGGACACCCCTGAAAGATGTATTGGCTGAGGGAAAGGAGGGTTACAGCGAGTGTATGCTTCCCGTGGCAGAGGGGAAGACAAAGAAAAGCATTATATCCTACGCCCCGGTTAATGCAGGTTCGAAGCGCTGGTTCATCGCGATTACTACACCTTATAATAAAATAGTCCTGTTGGCCCGCAAAGGTTTTATGAACACTATATTCTGGACCCTCGGACTTATTATCGTGGTTATTATTACAGGTATCTCGGTAGCCTACTCCAGCGCAAAGCAACTGCGCCTTAAAGAAGAGCTGAAACGACTCAGGGAAAGAGAGGAATGGCAGAAAAAACTGCTGAGAGAATACAGGACAACCGAGGGAATTATCGCAGGCTCTCCGATCCCCACTTTTGTATTAAACAGGGAACACCGTGTTGTTCTATGGAACAGGGCCTGCTCGGAATTGACCGGTTTTGAAGCCGGAGATATGATAGGCACAGATCACCATTCTGTTCCCTTTTATAAGAAAAAAAGGCCCGCTCTTGCCGATATAATCATCGATTACGATATTGATGGCCTCGAAAAATATTACGGCACCAAAGATGTAAAGAAATCGGCAACCGTTGAAGGAGCCTACGAGGCGATGGATTACATCCCGGATCTTGGGGGAAAAAACCGCTACATATATTTTCTGGCTGCCCCGATATACGACGAAAAAGGAGAGATTATCGCGGCAATCGAGACTATTCAGGACGTGACACAGCAAAAAGAAACAGATATCAGGCTGAAGGAGTATGCCGAAACACTGCAGAACGAGTTGAATAAAAACATTAAGCTTCGCAGAGAGATAGAAAATCTGTACAATTATCTCCAGTCTATCGTAGACAGCCTGCCGGAGAAAATATTCGACCTCGACAGTGAAGGGATTATCAACTATGTGAGCCGGGATGTAAAAAAAGATGGAAAGATGCTATCTCAAAAGTTCGCGGGGAAACACTTCGCGGATTTTGTTGACCCGGAAAACAAGCAATTAGTCCTGGGCATATGGGAGAACGCGAAAAAGGGAATATTCACACCCTACGAAATGACAGCAACTGCGAGAGATGGTTCAAAGAGGAACCTGCTGATAACTCCGCGGCCTGTAAAGAAAACCGGTCATTATATCCTCGTTCAGAGAGACATCACAGAATTAAAGATCCTGGAGGAAAAATTCTATGAGAGCCAGAAACTCGCCGCCGTCGGGCAGTTATCAGCCGGTATAGCCCACGAGGTCAGAAATCCGCTTTCCTCAATAAAAATGAGCCTTCAGATTCTTGAGAAACGCATGCAACCAGAGGGGAATGACTCGAAAAGATTCAAGATCGCCAAGAGAGAAGTCGAACATCTTGAAAAACTTGTTAACGACATACTTCTTTACGCCAGGCCCTCCGAGCCCCAGAAAAGACCCTCGGATATAAGGAATATCCTTGACCATGCCCTTGCGATGGCCGAAAAATCTGTATCGGACAAGCATGCCCGGGTGGAGATGAACCTTGCGAAAGACCTTCCCCTTCTGAACGTAGACCCGGCAATGCTTGAACAGGTGTTTCTGAATATCTACCTCAACGCCATTGACGCTATGGAGGAGGGAGGAAAACTCTCAATATCCGCTAGGAAAACAACCGACCAGGTGCTTGTCGAGGTTAGAGACAACGGGTGCGGAATCTCCAGTGAAGACATCCCCCATATCTTCAACCCTTTCTTCACAAAAAAGAAATACGGCACAGGGCTTGGACTCACACAGATTAAGAAGATCATGGATCTGCACCAGGGCACTATAATAATCTCGAGTGAAGAAGGAGCGGGCACCAGTGTTGCCATGACCTTTTCTCTAAAAGCGCCTCAGCAGAAGGGATAAATAAACATGCCCAAAATTCTTGTGATTGATGACGACAGTTCTATTTGTGAGAGCCTGGAACTCTATCTTGCCGAAGAGGGGTATGAGGTGAACACCGCCCCTACCGGTACGGAAGGATTGAATGAATTCGTACGAATACTTCCGGACGTGGTAATCCTTGATATAAGGCTTCCCGATATAGATGGTTTCACCGTTCTCGAGGACCTGCGGGAAGATGATGAAAACGTCAAGGTAATCATGATCACCGCCCATCATGATATGGAGACAACGATCAAAGCGATGAAGGAAGGCGCCTTCGACTACATCCACAAACCCATTAATGTCGACGAGCTGGACATAGCCATAAGAAAAGCGCTGAACGCTATAGAGATGGAAAAAAAGATAAGCGGTCTTCTCATGGAACCCTCCCGCGATTTCAAGGTGGGCGACATCATCGGCACCGGAAACGAAATGAAGGAAGTATTCAAGACCATCGGCGTTGCCTCCCAGAACAGGACAACCATACTGATACAAGGCGAGAGCGGCACAGGAAAAGAACTGATCGCCAAGGTCATCCACTACAACACGTCAAGGGATGAACCCTACATAGCAGTTAACTGTTCCGCCATTGTGGAAACCCTCCTGGAATCTGAACTGTTCGGCCATGAAAAAGGCTCTTTCACCGGCGCGACAGCGAGAAAGCAGGGAAAGTTTGAGCTTGCCCGTTATGGCACGGTATTTCTGGATGAGATAAGCGAAATGTCCATAAACCTTCAGGCCAAACTTCTCCGCGTGCTTCAGGAAATGGAATTTGAAAGGGTCGGAGGGAAAGACAGGGTCAAGGTAAACGCGAGGATTATAGCTGCTACCAACAAGAATCTCCGAACGATGGTGAAGACAGGAAAGTTCAGAGATGACCTTTTTTACCGCCTGAACATCGTGTCCATAGATATCCCATCACTTAGAGATAGACGGGAAGACATAGCACCACTCGTCAAGTACCTGCTCAACAAAATAAACATAGACCTTCATAAACGGATTGCCGGTGTTTCTGACGAGATGATGAACATCTTTCTCAAATACAGCTGGCCGGGAAATATCAGAGAACTGGAAAACCTGCTGGTCAGAGCCGCCGTTGTCGCGAAGGGACAGATCCTCGGGAGGGAAGACTTTCCTGACCTCATGGGAGACACGAATGGCGGGGAAACAGATGAGAATATCGTCCGGGATGAACCGGAAAGAACCATGACCCTCGACGAAATAGAAGAAAGATACATAAAGAAGGTCATTAAGGAAACCAACAAGAATAAAGGAGAAATCTGCAAAACTCTGGGAATCTCCCGGCCCACCTTTGAGAGAAAACTGGGAAAATACAATATTACCTTCAAATAAAAGCAAAGGGGGCCATCCCGATAAAAATCAGGCAGACCCCCAATTAAAACTCAACTTCTGTTTTCCTAACCCCGGCAAGCGGGATAATTGCTAACTTACTAATGTGCCTCTTCCATCGCCAGCTGAATGTATATCATTGACAGCATAATAAAGACCAGGGTCTGGATAACGGACGTAAAAATCATCAGCACAAATATTGGAAGTGGAACAAGAAAGGGAACCAGCAACAAGATAATTGCCACCACAAGATCCTCACCCATAATATTACCGAACAGACGCACTGAAAGAGAAAGAGGACGTGCGAGGTGACTCACGAGTTCGATAGGCAACATGATTGGAGCCAGCCACCATACAGGCCCCAGGAACTGTTTCACATACTTGAAGCCATGCACCCGGATTCCTACAACATGCGTCAAAACAACCACAACAACAGCTATGGAAACGGTAGTATTGAGATTGCTTGTCGGCGACTCAAACCCGGGGATAATACCCAGCAGATTGGCTGTCAGAATAAAAATGGCAACCGTTGCTATCAGGGGAAAGAATTTAAGACCTTCGGGCCCCATAACATCAAGCATCAGATTCCTTATACTCCCCAGAATTACTTCAAACACATGTTGCGTTTTTCCGGGATATATACTGAGTTTCCGTGTTGCGAGAAAAGAAAGCAGGGCCAGCAACAACATAATAACCCAAGTGTATGTTACATGAGGTGGGAACGGAAGCTTACCTAAAAATAAAAAGGGATGCATTTTTTTTTCTTAACCTCCTAAACGGGTTTTTCAAATTCATGCCTATAACCGTCAATATAATATTTATTACAACTACTGAAAGACCAAGGAGAAGTCCGAGAACATCAACCGACATCCTGGTTATGACAAAAAAGAGCACAACTCCCATAAGGATAAACCTTATATAATACTTCACAATTATAAAGGGTTTTGCCCTGTCCTCGTGTTTTAGAAAGACAATCCTTAGATCTCTGGAGAGCCAGCGAAAATTTACCACGCTTATAAGACCTCCCAGCAACACCCCCATCGCAAATTCACGCGACATAAACAAAAAACTGACAATAGAGAATACACCAAGCACCACCCAGTTTCCTATTTCAATGTTTCTTTGCATGATGGTTTTCTTTGTGTCGACCATTGTTCATATCCTTATCTTGGCCTTCAGCATCATCTGGAAAGGTACTTTTTATAAAAAGGTAAAAATTTCTGAAGCCTGCGGCAACACCTATCAGCAAGAACAAGGGGGTAAAAACATTATGTGTTCCCAGTTTCCTGTCAAGATACAATCCGATCATGAGGCAGCCGAAAATCGCAATGACCATGGCAATGCCAAGACTCGAAGCATATCCCATCTGGAACATTATCTTTTTTTTACTGGTTTCCTTGCCGGTCTTTCCCATCGCCGAACCGCCTATAACACAGTGGTTTTGTGAAGTCAAACAATAATAAATAAGAACACCTGCTTATTATTGACGGACTTGCGGAAAGCTTTATTATATCACCTTACGACACTATAATGGAAAATAACCTGCACAATCATGAAGGCGGGTGCTCACGGTTCAACGGTTTTCGGAAATCGATTTTTTTTCGAAGCCGTCACAGTTTAAATCTCGCGTCGACCTTGAACCTGCGCTTGACCGGCATGCTGATAATATCGGGAATTCCTGTTTCTCTGGAGATATCCGACAGCGACTTTTCAATCTTTCCGCCGGTGGGTGCTATAAATGTGAACCACACATTATATTCATGGTCTCTCAGGTAATTATGAGTAACCCCTCTGTATGAGTTGACAATATCCACAAATTGCTCCAGCTTGTCGGCGGGCACTTTCGCGGCGCAAAGCGTGCTTGTAAACCCTGTATTCCCGGTATCGAAAACAGCTCCTATCCGGCGGACAATGCCGCCTTTCTTAAGCCGCCTGATACGTTCCAGTGCATCGTCCTCATCAATGCCCAGCTTCTCGCCCAAAACCTTTAACGGTCTTGCATCGAGGGGAAATTCGCGCTGTATGATGTTGAGAATTTTTCTGTCCAAGTGATCCATAATAATTTTAACTTCCACCCTTTTATAACCCGCCACCCTGGTTTATACAAACAGATTTATTCCACTGTCATTATATCCTTATTTACATCCAATGTCTTCGGCCCGATACCTTTCACCATCACTATATCCTCCACCTTAACAAAGGGGCCGTTGGTCTCCCTGTACTGAACTATCCTCGCGGCATACTTTGGCCCTATTCTGTTCAGTTTCACCAGCTCTTCCACCGGGGCAGTATTGATGTTGATCTTTCCTCCCTCTTCAGCGAGGGCAACGGGAACCATCGATATTATAAACAAAGTAACAATTAGCAGCACAAACACTTTCTTAAATCTTTTCATGTGAACTCCTCCTTAAATTAAGTGACGGGTTATAAAAAGAGTGGATATACATTTATCCCTGCCCCTCTCCACGTATCTCTTCAATAATCTTGAAAAGGGGTGAAAGGAAATAAAATCATAAAACAGAGGGTTGTCCCGGCTTATCCTTGTTCCTTTCTCTCTTCGAAATCCTTAAGAGAGCCCTGTCTCTCCTTCGTGGAAACACAGGCCAGGCACGCTTCGACTTCATACTCCATAAGTGCCTCGAGGCTCACCTCGCCACGCGCCATATTGAGACCCCTTTTGATCATTTTGATGGAGAATGATGAATTTGCCGTCATCTTTTTTGCCATCTCCATCGTCTCATCCATCAACCGGGCAAGAGGAACTGCTTTATTGACGAGACCGATCCTCTCGGCTTCTTTGCCATCTATATACTCGGCCGTAAAGAGGAGCTCCTTGCCCTTCCCCGGACCTCTCAGTCCCTGCCC